>CAZGAS010000013.1:0-8976 GCA_964523875.1 uncultured Planctomycetia bacterium
GGGGACAGATCACTTGCTATTAACAGGGGACATCTTGACAAGCTATCAACAGACAAAAAACTAAAATCCGCGTTTAACCCGGCTCTCGAGCGCTATATTGCCCTCTATGGACGAACCAAGATTGGCACATACGGTTTTAGTCTCATGCAAAAAAAATTCGACCTTGCAAAGATGGCTGATGGCATATATAATATATAGAAGGTATCATTATGTATAAAGAATTCTACGGACTAAAAGAGAACCCCTTTAATGTTACAAGCGACCCGCATTTCCTCTACATGAGCAAGCGGCATAAGGAGGCACTCGCTTCCCTCATATACGGCATCGAGGGGCGTAAAGGCTTCATAGAGATCACAGGCGAGATAGGTACGGGAAAGACAACACTCTGCCGTGCGCTTCTAAACGAGCTTAGCGCTAAGACAAAAACCGCGTTTATATTAAACCCCCGTCTTTCAGGCATACAATTCATGCGCGCTGTTATAGATGACTTCGGCATCATAGTAAAGAGTAACTCTAAAATCGAGATGTTAAAGGCACTCAACCAGTTTCTCATTGAGCAGCTTGCCTCTGGTAATAATGTGGTACTTATAATTGATGAATCTCAGAACCTAAGCAAGCCCCTGCTGGAAGAGATAAGGTTATTGTCAAATCTTGAGACCGAAAAAGAGAAACTCTTACAAATAGTACTTGTAGGCCAGCCTGAGTTAAAAGTAAAGCTTGGCTCACCTGAACTGGCCCAATTAAAGCAAAGGATAGCGGTAAGGTACCATATATATCCTCTTGAAAAACCTGACATCGAAAGCTATATACACCACAGGCTCAGTGTCGCCGGCGCGGAAAGCGGTAGTATATACTGGAGTGACGACGCTATCAACGAGTTATATAACTACTCAAAAGGGGTACCCAGGCTTATGAATATAGTCTGTGATAGAAGCATGCTGCTTGGATATGTGCGGGAGATAAAGGCCTTCCATAAAGACGTGATATTAAGAGCGATCTCTGAAATAGAAAATACGGTGTTACAATGAGCATTATAAACGATGCCTTGCTAAAAGCAAGGCAAAGAAAAACTGCAAAACCTGAAGATACCACAACAACGGTTAATACCTCCGCCAAGAAACCTTACACAGGCACCATCTCGCAAAAATCCACAATAGAAAACAAGCCAACAATTCGGAAAATTGCAAAGCCTAAAAAGGAGAAGTTTTACACGCTTATCTATGTTGCTGGGATACTTTCCCTTATCTTAATCGGGATATTACTTTTTAAATATAGCGGCTCAAATAATCCCCATATTCAGATAGCACCCATATCTACTTCTAAAAACCTTGGCCTCCTGCCAAATCGGCCTGCTGATAACACACGTACGGAAGGCGTCTTAATACCCGCGGACAATAGGGATACTGCCATACCGGGATTTTTACTGACAGGCATTATACATGGGGAGGGTGCTTCTATGGCCATTATAAATGGTTCCGTATATATGGAAGATGATATGATTGGCAGCGCTAAGATTTTCAAGATAACAGAGAACACGGTTATTATTGAAAATGGGGCAAAGATGTTGGAATTAAAGGTTAAGTAGGCCTTGTCTAAAAATTACGCTTAACTTCCTTGGCAAATGCATCTACCACAATCGGATCAAACTGTGTACCGCTGTTTGCTTTTATCTCCCTAACAGCTATATCCTTGCGCATAGCCTTCCTATAGGGCCTGTTTGATGTCATGGCTTCATAAGCATCCGCTACAGCTATAATACGTGATTCTAATGGTATCTGCTTTCCTTTTAAACCATCTATATATCCCTTGCCGTCATAACGTTCGTGTTCATGGTATACAATTGGTATAATGGGCCTTAAACGCGGAAGATGTTTTAATATAGATACAGCGTAAGCTGGGTGTCTCTTTATTATGGACCATTCCTTCATCGTAAGCTTACCTGGCTTAAGTAGTATCCTATCAGGTATTCCTATCTTACCTATATCGTGAAGCATACTCGCGAGCTTGGTCTTTTCAATAATATCACCAGAAAGCTTTAATCTCTTCGATAACACTGTGGCAATCTTTGCAACCCTGCGTGAATGGCCATGTGTATAATGATCGCGGGCATCTATAGCGGCGGCTAAAGATATAACGCTGCCTTCGTATAGCGCGTGAACCTCCTCAAAAAGGCGGCAATTACTTAGCGCTGTTCCGGCCTCGTAAGCAAGTATTAAAAGCAGTTCCGCGTCATCTTTATCAAAAAAGGGTTTATTGCGGCGTTTAGCTAAATTTAAAACCCCTAAAACCATACTATCAGCCATAAGTGGTATGCTAATCGCGGACTTTACACCTAATCCACGCATCAACCCTTTTATATGCGCAGAAACATTATTCCCCTTGCTTATAATCAGAGGTTTTGCTGTCTTGGCAACTCTTCCCGCAATACCCTGCCCAAGCCTTAACCTGGTATTAGCGGCTATTTTTTTTGGTATGCCAATAGAATTCTTTATGTGTAAAAAGCCGTCATTCTCCAAAAGCATAAGCGATGCCCTGTCAGAATCACTCTCTATAACAGCCGCCTCGAGGATAAGACTGCAAAGTTTATCCTGGTTTTTGACACTGATAAACTTTTTGCCATATTTCATTACGGTCTCGAGTCTGGCAAAATCTTTTTTCTTGTAAAAACCGGAGAAACATATAATAGCGTAATCTATCTGGTCAACCATAATATTCATACTAAGTTTTATCTTCTTAGGATCGTGAGAGTACTCATCAGAGAATATCTCAATGAGTATAGTACGCAAGATCATGAGCCCTTGTATGGCGTCTGTGGCGTTGGACGCGCTAAGATAATCCTGGAAAACAAGCCGTTTTATTACGCAATCGCATGATTTCATTCGGGGGTTTTGTATATCAGAGGCAAGGGCCTTGATAAAATCTGCCATTCCAGAGGCGTGTACCTTTCTCGAAATGATATCCCTGTCTTTATGATAGCCAGGTATATCAAATATAGATAAAGACCAACGCTTTACTATAGGTTTACTATTGGCCTTTAAAAACCGTGTTATCTCTTTTCTTATAGGCGTATTCTTCATATATTATTTTGGCATATTAACGATAAAGCTGTCCTTTATGCCCTCTCTGGTTTGGAGCCTTTTCATCTTTTCTTTAGCTGACTTTTTATCATTAAAACTACCAGCGAATACAATAAATTTATCTTTACCTGACGTGAAGGATGACTTATATATAAAAGGCTTATAGCCTTTAGCATCCAAAGTGGATTCTAATTTTTCCGCGTCAGCAAGCTTCCCTGATACCGCGACCTGGATAGTATAATTCATCTTTCCAACCGGAACCTCTGTCCGCGGCGGGCTTGCCCTGTGAAAAGATACCTTTCTGGTTGCTGTCACTGTAATCAATATAAACAGAAAGACTATAATAGAAGATATGATAATGAGCCGTAACTTCTTAGCGTTTACACCTTTTATCCTGTCTAATCTTCTTTTTGCCTGTACCAGTTCCGCTTTAAGCGCTGCCAATTCACTGCATATCTTAGATCTATCCTGGTCAGACTCTTTGTCAGACTCTGACACCTCCATTTGTATACTTTTTTGTCTCTTTGACAAGCCCGGGCCAAGGGCATCCGTTGATATCCCTACAGCGCTGCCATATAGTCTATTTCTGATATCTTCTTCTGATAAACTATTTGATACCGGCCTCTTTCTGGTATTAAAATTAAAAGCCATCTATGATAATACCTCTCTTAGCATTTGCGGCATGCGCTTAGGCCTGCCTATAGTATCTGTAAAAACATGCAGGGTTTCTCCTTCTGTCAAAAGGTCCTGATCCCGCATCACCTTATAGGCGAAAGTAATACTACTATTTCCTATTTTAGTTACGCTGCATACTATATCCAAAAAATCGTCATATCGCGCCGGAGACTTATAACGACAATTAGCCTCTAGGACCATCATGCGCAGGCCCATCTCCTGCTCTATCTCACGATATGTATGGCCCATGTGCCGCAAAAGTTCAGTGCGGGCAACCTCAAACCAGACTAAATAATTTGAATAATAGACTACACCCATCTGGTCTGTCTCTTTATAGCGAACCCTCAAGCTAGTAGTATGTACGATCATTATCTAGCCTTATAAAACAGGCACTCCGCGCGTCATCCGATCAATGTATCTTGTAATGAAGGATAACGATCTCGACATCATTAAATACAAACCGTTCCTTCTCAACAAAACCTTTATTATCCTGTAAAAGTTTTATGGCCGCCTCCATCTTAGACGTTGCCCTGAAAACAACTCTCTTATATCCATTCATCTTACAAAAATCAAGGGCAGTATCAACAAGTATGGAACCAATCTGCCTGCCTCTGTGACTTGTATGGACAAATAGCCTGCGCAAAAGGGCCGTGGAATCGCCATCCTCTTTCATGCCTACTGTACCTATTACCTCACCATCCTCCTCCGCTACCAAAAACTTCTCTCTCAAAGATCCATAGGCATCCGCTATATTACTAAGGTCCCCATATTGGTATGCCTTCTCCTGTGCAGGGTATTCCTTATTCATAATAGAGCTGATAAGCGACTTGACGCTTGATAAATCTGTTGGATGAAACGATCTAATCTCCATTAGCTCTCTCCTTATAAATAGTAGTAACTTCTAATATATTATTAAATTATTAGAATGTCAATCAAATTGGTGCTTTAAGCAATTTTTTTATTTCTATCTATCCACAGGCCACTATTTTAAACGCTTCAAAATCGCTGACTTTATAATCTCGCGCGGCACTTTATCGCATACAACAACGTGGCCTATATCAACAGGTAATATCCAACGCCTCTTCCCCTTTATAATCTTTTTATCATATGCTGTGGCTCCAAGAACATCATTAGGAGATATACCTTTGACAGAGACAGGGAGCCCAACCTGCTTTATCAGGGCCTCTACGCGGTTAGCTATAGGGGCCTTTGTCATTCCCAGCTTAAGCGCGATATCAAAGGCAGCCATCATGCCTATGGCAACAGCTTCTCCATGGTTAATAGACCCTTTATATGATGACGCTGCCTCAATCGCGTGTCCAATGGTATGACCAAAATTCAATATTGACCTATAACCAAGCTTTTCACGTTCATCAGCGGAAACAACCTCTGCCTTAAGCTTGCTGCAGCGTGTAACCATATATTCTGTACATGCCTTGTTAAAATCAATTATCTTAGAGGTATTCTTCTCAAGATAGCCAAAAAATCTCTTATCAAGTATTACGCCATATTTGATTATCTCCGCCAGGCCATTACGTATCTGGCGATTAGGTAAGCTTCTGAGAGTAAGGACATCTGTTAACACGATCCTTGGTTGATAAAAAGCGCCTACAAGATTTTTAGCGAAGTCTAAGTCTATCGCGACCTTACCTCCTATGGCAGAATCTACCTGCGCGAGAAGTGTTGTAGGAATCTGTACAAAGGCCACACCACGGCGGTATGTGGAAGCGACGAAACCTGAAAGGTCTCCTACTACGCCTCCACCAAGGCCTATGACACACGTCCCCTTGCCTTTATCAAATCTGGCAAGGCCTTTAATAACATTAAACCAGCTTAAATGAGATTTAGCCTTTTCTGAATCAGGTATTAAACAAAACGCGGCATCCATTCCAGCGGCCCTTATAGACCTGCTTAATCTATCTCCATAAAGAGATCTTATCTTTTTATTGGTTACGATAAAACAGGCTTTCGCGATATTTAAGGTCTTTATCGCGCTCCCCGCGGAAGAGAGTATCCCTGCCTCTATGCAAATATTGTAGCTTTCCTTACCGAGATTAACCTTTACCTTGTTCATTTAATATTCCTTTATGTATTAGTATGAGTATAACAACATAAATATAAGCTGTCAAGAATAGAACTTAAGAAAAAAATTAAGTATTAAGAATTAAGTATTAAAATAATAAAAGCATGCAATGGGGGACTATTATTAGGGACAGCTACTAATTAGGTTAATTAGTAGCTGTCCCTAATAATAGTCCCTAATAATAAAATGGGAAAAGATTTTAAAAAGAGATATGCAGGCCCAGATATTTTACTACAATGAGTACAATACCATATATCAGCTTTCTCAATATCCCAGTCCATAGAAGCAGAATAATAATAATAAAACCATACGGTTGTATTTTATTGTATTGAGCAATATATTGGTACGGCAAGAGAGCACTAACAATGCGTGAGCCATCAAGCGGGGGTATAGGAATAAGATTAAAAACAGCGAGTATTATGTTGATAATAATACCAAAAACTATGACCTGGCCAAAGATTGTAGACGCCAACATAGGCATAAGCTTGATTATAACACTTAAAATCACGGCAAGAGAAAAATTAGCAAAAGGCCCTGCTAAACCTACCCAAAGCATATCACGTTTCGGATTCTTTAAACTCATAAAATCGACAGGTACAGGCTTTGCCCAACCTATAGGGGGGATATGCGCTAAGGTAAGGAGCAGAGGTAAGATTATCGTTCCAAAGGGGTCTATATGGACAAGAGGATTTAAGGTAAGCCTTCCCATATACTTGGCTGTCGGATCGCCTAGCTTGTACGCGACATAGCCATGGGCAAATTCATGTATAGTTATAGCGAATATCAGAACTACAAATTGTAATACAATGTAAAAAAGCATTATTCATTACCCCTGGCAAGCTAATCTATTTAATAACCGACCCAGGCGGCAGGGGCCTATCAAGAGTGAGGATTGAGAGTGTTTTATCTCTTGAACCGGCAAGCAGCATGCCATTAGATTCTACGCCTCTTATTGTAGCAGGTTCAAGATTAACAATAATCGCGACATCTTTACCAATAAGCTCTTCGGGCGTATAGTGCTCTCTTATGCCTGCCACAACTTGCCTCTTCTCATCTCCTAAATCCACATCCACTACATAGAGCCTGTCAGCGTCAGGATGATTTTTAACTGCCAGTACCCTGGCTGTCTTAATCTCAACTTTTTTAAACTCATCAAAGGTTATCATGGTATTATCCTTAAAAAGCAGCGGTTAGACTATTTCTTGGCCTTATCTTTCGCTTCAGCCTTTGGCGCCTCCTTAGGCTTTGCCTCCGCGCCTGCAACCGGAGCTGTTCCTTCAGCAGCCATGGCATCCTCACCATCAACCGCTTCTTTCTTATCTTTCTTGAATTTCAGTTTCATTACCTTTACCTTGGGAAGGCCAAAAATAGAGTTTTTACCTTCTTCCCACTTTTCCTCTTTCTGAAGAAGTAAAAGTCTGGCAAGGCGCTTTAAAACGCTCTTCTGCTGTTTACCTTTTCCACTTTTAAAACTTGGATGTACTGACATTTTTTATTACCTCCTGATTAAATTTTTTAAAATAACTTCAACCAATAGAGCAACTAGGTTATCTTCCTTACAAGGCAATCAGAATATTGCTTACGCAACTTCTTCATCTCAAATGTAGCGTTCTCTTTATCCCTGAATTTGCCTATACACATTATGTAATAGCTTCCTTTATGCAATGTAAATGCCTCGTAGCCCTCGGATCGAAGCTTATCAACACGGCCATTGGCAAAATCTTCACTCGTATAAGAGGCAACCTGAACAGTATAACCTGAAAGGGGCATTTGTTCAAACTCAGGTACGACATCTTCTTTCTCTTCTACAGGCATCTCCTCCGGTTGCTGGGGTGTTTTAACCAGGCTAATCTCATCAACAGCCTCTTTCTGCTCTGTTACAAGAGAATCCTTTTTCATACCAATGGATTTCCCCCTTTCAACGCCTAAAGAGAATATAATAATAGAGAATATAATTATTGCGATAACTATAAACGCCAAATGTTCATATAATAACGCTATCGTTCGCCTTGGTTTCTGTTCAAACAGGTTTTTCGGATGCCTTCTCTTTTCCGTATTTCCAAACTCTTCAAAAAGCTCTTTCTGAATCTGCCTTTTATCATCCATAATCTAAACTCGTACCCTTACGTAAAGTAGTGTATTATAACATAATATATAAGTTTTACAAACAAGAAATGCTGTCATGCCCGTATTCAGGTGTAATATGTAAGTATTAAGTTGTAAAAATTAAGTTTATCTTTGCAATCTATCTAGCATGCTAGCAATCTGATTATCCCCACATAACCTAGCGTACAGTCAGCTTAAATAAATCCGTATTCATGCTGATAGAGGGGTTATCCATACTACCAGATATAGAGATATCTATTTCTGAGAATTGCCCGTTTGACTTAAAGAATACCTTTCTCACGCTATCAGGTATACCTGAAGTCAATTCATTGGAAAGGACAAGTTTAAAACTACAACCTATCTCTTTGCCGCGTATTGAGCCATCAGCATAGGCCTTGAGTAGTCTCCCGTCCGCAATAAGCGAATTAAAAGTAATATCTTCCCTGCTTATATAAAGTTTACCTTTAACGGAATCAAAACTAAGAACCTCCAAAGGCTTAATAGATAATGTATCCGCTATCCCGCTTAGGATCTTTGAATCAGGATAGGAAAGCTCGACATCTCTCATATCAAATGTTAGATGTACCCTCATCGCGATAAAGGATGACGCATCTATATTCAATGTCGCTTTCCCTATAACGCAATTAAGTCCTTTATTATTGACTATGCTTAAGCCTTCAATATCTACCCTTGGGCCTAATCCTAAACGGAGATTATCTGTAGCTATCTTCGCGTTTAACCTATTGGATAAATATGCCTCCAATAGCTTCTGACTTAACTCGTTACGAAAATATATTATTATGGATACTGTTATAACAAAAAAAATGATAATTAAGATGGGGGTTCTTTTCATATTATCCCTTTATTCTCAAACGGAAATGGACCTTTGCTTCATGGGGTACACTGTCCCGATTAAAAATAAAACACTGACCCGAACAATTTGGAAACTGTTTCGGTCTTGCTGCATACCATAGTAATGCTTGAGGAACCTTCTTGTGCTAATCGCTTTATAGCGGTTTCTCAAATTCGACAGGG
>CAZGAS010000013.1:9076-17495 GCA_964523875.1 uncultured Planctomycetia bacterium
TATCATAGTAACATTTGAGGAACCTTCTTGTGCTAATCGCTTTATAGCGGTTTCTCAAATTCGACAGGGCTATCATAGTAACATTTGAGGAACCTTCTTGTGCTAATCGCTTTATAGCGGTTTCTTAAGATCCTCTGAGTGCTTTCTCATCAATTGCTCAAGCCTGCCGTCTTTTGCGAGCAGTACAAGAACCTTTACAATATCCGGGTCAAACTGTTTTTCTGCTTGTCTGCGTAACTCTGAAACAACCATGCGAAAAGGTATCGGCTCGCGGTACGGTCTATAACATACCATGGCCTCAAAGGAATCAACTATAGCCATAATGCGCGCGCCTAAAGGTATCTTATCGCCTTTTAATCTATCCGGGTAGCCTGTACCATCATACCTTTCATGGTGATGCAATATTATAGGTATAACAGGTTTTAAGACATCAAGGTATTTAAGCACCTCTATCCCCTTTACCGTATGCGTCTTTAACATCTTGCGCTCTTTTCCGCTTAGGCCTTTTTTCTTCTGCAGTGTCTCCTCGGGAATAACAAGTTTTCCCAGGTCAGGCATAAGGGCTGAATACTGAAGTATTTTAAGTTCTTTCTTTGTAAGGCCCAGCTCTCTACCGAACTCAAGCATAAGATCCTCAAAAAGCCCCGTATGGGTATAGAGTCTTGGAAATTTTGCGTCTAAGAGATATCCTAAAGATTTTATAGTCCCCGCGGTAAGGTCCTCCTGCTCTTTATATAGCTGGGCATTTCCTATGGCGATCACAGCCTGTTCCGCGAGGGTTGTAAGTATCTCACGATCAAAGATAGTAAAGCTATCAACCCCTACCTTGTCTCTTATGGCAATAACGCCGCATACATCCTCATCAACTAAAGGTACAATAAGCAGGTTATTCTTGTAAACAGAACGGCCGGTACCAAAAACCCTTTTTTCAAAGGGCGTCGGTTGGGTATTGAGCTTAAATACACCGCTGCTCTTTCTGTAATCAACAGAGGTAACACAGCCAAGCTTTCGCGTCTGCTGATCTATCATGCAGATCCGGACCCTTTCCGCTTTCAATACCTGCAGACTCAGCCGGGCTATCCTAGGAAAAAGCTCTTTAAGGTCAAGCGTAGAACTTATCAAGCGGTGAATAGTATGGACCGTGGATAAGGCTATGGCGCGGGGCCTTACAAGCTCATAGAGCCTGGTAAGCTCCTGATCCTTGCTTATCTCTTTTATAATAGCTTCAACATAACCTGAGAATATATCGAGTATTGCGGGAGCGGGCATTGCCTTAAACCCGCATACGCCAAAAAACCCTATAGCTCTGCCCTGGCTTAGAACAGGCATGGCTATCCCATATGTATTATTAAAACTCACCTCAAAAAAAACAGGCGACTTGGATTTGTCTGCCCGATTTATTGCCTTTACAATATTCTTCTTATAATCCGTAAGGGAAAGATAGTCATCCACGCCGCGCGCCCTCTTAATGCGCGTAAGCGGAAGGATGCTCCCAGTGCTCTTCTTATTCGTCACCCACCACGTGGGCCTGTTAAGAAATTTATCAAACGCGTTCTTTAAATCCCGATAACCTTCGCTACCAATCAGGGAATCAAAAAGGTTTTTTTTCTTCGCTAATTTTCCTATTGTCTTCATTATACCCTTTCATAAGGCTCAAAGAGCTTCTTATATTCATCAAGCGCGTACCGGTCAGTCATGCCTGCTATATAATCGCATATAATTATCCTGCGTGTTGATTTATCTATCGCCCTTTCATAATAACTGCTTGGTAAGAGGCGCGGTTCTTTAAGGTAGACTTCAAAAAGCTTGACAATAAAGCGTTTTGCCTTATTTGCCATACGCATTACACGATAATGCCTATAAAAATTATCAAACAGAAAGTCTCTTAAAGCCACTTTCTGTTTATTTACAACAGGGGAGAAGTTGATTATCTTTTTATCACAGCCTCTTGCCTTATCAGGAGAATCTATATCAAGGGCCTTTATACGTTTGGCTGACTCACTTATCAGGTCAGTAGCAAGATTATTTATTATACCCCTTATTGCCTGGTACCGTCTCTTTTCATTATCCATGCCCTTATCCTGCCTCTTTATATCGAGCTTTAAGTCTTTCCAAATATCAAGCTCTGCCAACAGCGGCTCTAATAATATCCTACTTGTCAGGCCATCATCAAGGTCATGACTAAAATACGCTATCTCGTCGGCCACATCTACCACCTGGGCCTCCAGAGTCGGAAACTGTTTAAGATTAAACTCTTCTGTCTTTGGAGGATTATCAAAAGAGCTGCTGTGTCTGGCAACACCTTCCCTGACTTCAAATGTAAGGTTAAGCCCTGAGAACTCAGGATACCTCTTCTCAAGTATATCTATAACACGCAGGCTCTGTATATTATGGTCAAAGCCTCCATAGTCTTTCATAAGGTCGTTTAATATCTCCTCACCGGAATGCCCAAAAGGGGTGTGGCCAAGGTCATGTGCCAGGGCTATCGCCTCAACAAGATCTTCATTCAGCGAGAGAGCGCGCGCTATGGTGCGGGCTATCTGAGCTACCTCTAATGTATGCGTCAACCGTGTTCGGTAATAGTCACCTTCATAATTTACAAAAACCTGGGTCTTGTATTCTAACCGCCTGAAAGCGGTAGTATGCAATATTCGCTCCCTGTCCCTCTGGTACATACTGCGATATGGATGCTCCTGCTCATTATAGGCCCTGCCTTTGCTGATAGAGGAGTTCATAGCGTACGGGGCAAGGAGGGTTTCTGATTGTATAGAACCTGGAACTTTATAAGACATATTTTCTTAACCTTTCATATAAAGAGCTCAAGGACTCTGATATTACCTTAACATCGCTAAAAAGTGGCATAAAATTTGTATCGCCTTCCCAACGCGGTACAATATGTATATGTATATGTCCCGGAAAACCCGCACCAGATACCTTGCCGATATTAACACCTATATTATAACCTTTAGGCTTTAAGGCCTTGCTTAGCAGCCTAGTCGTCTTGTTAACCAACAACATCAAATCCGTAATCTCAGGGACTGAAAACTTTTCAAGAGATGACTTATGTTTTTTTGGTACGACCATTATATGGCCATTATTATAAGGGTATATATTTAACATTGAAAAAGAATGCTTTGTCTTTTCAATGACATAACTCTTTTCCATATCGCGCGAATCTCTTGCCTGGCAGAATATACATCCCTGCTTCTTTCGCTGGTATATAAATTTGTTTCTCCATGGGGCCCATATTGTCTTCATGCTCACCTTTTCCTTTTTCTATTTAGCACTGTTGACCTTCTCGTGGCTCAGTCTTTTACGCGCCTCCTCAAAGAATGGCTCCGCGAAGCTGCTCTCCCATACCCTCTGAGCGAATTCTCTCTTCTCGACCAGATCAAGGAAGCCCTTAAAATCCTCATAATAGCTTCCATAAATATGAAAGCTGTCGGTAATATCAGTGTGCCTTCCTACCCCGATATCCTTGCCTGTCTTCTTTGATATTCGTTGCGCAATAATCCTCTGGAGATCTGTCAGCGCGAATATATTCATAAAGGCCGCTTTAAAGGCATCCCTGGAACGCCAATGCGTATTCATATTAAGCAGCAATCTGTTATCCTGAGACGATATCCTAAACCATACCCTCTGCAAACATGGCGGATCATCTGTAGGTATATCAAGTTTAGGATTCCATGTTATCGCCTGCGCCCGTCTTGAATAACTGCTCTCACTTAATTTATTAACAATATAATCCATCTGGTCTATCATATCTGATTCACTCTTATAAGAGAATAGCCTCTGGTGATATGTATATGTCCATTTACCTTCTTCAGGGGCTATCCAGTGATCGTGTACCCCGTCAACGACCTCCTGCCTGTAAACCTCAAGGTCATCAAGGCCACCGGGAAAAGCCCTGTGTATACGCGGCTCCTTAAAAGGGGAATTGATGGCAATTATCATCGTAACATCCCTACTCGGCGGATCATTGGGCTTATCATACTCTGTCTTTAGCTGTATACCTTCTTTCCACGTCCTGATAACCGCCTCTTCCCAGGCTTCAGGCAGTGTCTCTTGTTCAACGTATATTACCGGTATCCCTTGCGTCTTCATGACTCTAACCTAACAATTGTTGGGGTTATCTTATCTCCTATATCAAGTATGCCAAATGAATTATATGGCGCGAATATTTTTTCAGTAGGGCTGCCGGAACAAAAATATAATACATCATCAATGTAGTCGATCTTTGGTATGTGTGAATGCCCATATATAATACAATTAAGCTTATCTTCTTTAAATAGATCCTTAACATAATCTACAAGCTTATCAGGTGAACCGTAACCATGAGATATGCCAATCTTAAAAGCGCCTAGCTCCAAGATTTTTTTTACGGGAAATTGTCGCCTGATTATGTTGGAATCCATATTACCCGCAACCGCTTCAACTGGGGCTATCTTCCTAAGTTCCTCAATTACAGAGAGCTCTGTACAATCCCCAGCATGTATTATGAGATCCACGCCTTTTATTTTCTCAAGCAGGATAGCCGGAAGCGAATTGCATGTCGCGGGTATATGAGTGTCTGATATAACAGCTACTTTCACAATATTAAATCCCTTTCTGACTTTTGGGTATATAATTGATATACCTGCTTACCTGATATAAGACCTTGCAAAAAATCTCATTATGCTATAAGCGCGTTATAACCTTTGTAAAATTCAAACAGCCTTGCCATATCGTTTTTTGTCCATATCCATAACTGTTTCTGCTTTGCCAGAAGTTTGGCGGAGGCACGTATACCCATTGGCGTAAGCAGTATAACCTTTGGTTTCTTATACCGTAGCATCTTTATCCTACGCAATGCCATATATACATCTTCTTCTTCAACATCCTTGAGTAATACTAAAAAAAGACAGTTCTTTTTCCCTTTCGCTGTTATCAAAAAACTGCTATGATCAAGGTGCCTGAGCTGTATAGAACCGACACGGGGCAATATGCGCACCCTTTCATCTATAAAAAATTGATCATCATTAAAAGAGCTTATCAGCTCTATAACGCGCTTATCAAAACTCTTCTTCCTTTCAAAGTTAAAGTCAGTTATCCTGTTTTGTATCTCGTCGGCATAATCTGCCCGTGCCTGCTGGGGCACAAAATCAAAGTAGAGGTTACGTGGTTTCGACTTTCCCTCTATCCACATCCTGAATACAGCGTCTGTCACGCTATAAAGGGCCCCGCTCTTTGATATTAACCCGAGCTCTAAAAGGCTGTTAAGTATCTTGTTAAGCTCTGCCGCGGATATAATATTTTTGCTCAAAATATTCCGGACGCGAACCGGTTTAACAAGGGCAAGCAATATATCCATAATATTTATGCTGGGGGCTGCCTCGTGAATGGACGCGAGCATATTAGTAAAAAACTCCCCTACTGGGCCGCCGGAACAAAAAAGAAGTTCCGCGATAATACAACTTAAATTTTTCTTTGTTATCCTCTCTGTACCGTAACCTCTGGCAGAATCTATCTTGTTTATTATCGAACTCAGGTAAAAAGGGTGGCCGCCTGTGAATGTGAGGATAAAATCACTAATCTCGTTAGGGATAATTACCCCTTTGCACTTTGTCTGCAAAAATTCCTTTGCCTCCGGCGGGTTGAACGCGCCTATGTCTATTACCCGAAAACCCCCAAAAAGCAGTGAAAGCTTCTCGGAGAGTATCTTTCTGGCACAAAGCGCGCAGGAACTTGAAAGCAAAAAAAGAGTTTTTTGCTGGACCATTATCTTCTGCCCTAAAACCTGATAAGGCCTTTTTAAGGAAAACCTCGCAATAAGACTGAATTCATCAATAACAATTACCGGAAAATACCCTGACTCCAAATTCAATATGACATTCAGGTCCCAGGCTTCAGAAAACGCGTCATCATAATGTTTTTCCGCGAGAAGCACCTGTACTCTTTTTATAAGGTCACAGCTCTTAGGAAATACCTTTTGTCCAATTTTTAAAAGCGCGGATAATTCATACGGCTCTTTAAGCTGGATACACTTTTTAAGGCTATGGTACAAGAGCCTTGTCATAAGATTAAGGACAAAATCTTCCATACTCGCGTTCTTCAGGTTTAAATAAACAGGAAGAAGTTTATCAGAATTGTCTATCTTACTTAAAAACTGCAGCAGTAACGAGCTTTTGCCTATTAACCCGCTGCCTATAAGCGCTATATTACGACAATATCCGTCCTGGATATCATTGGCGCTTTCATGAAGAGATTTCAGGATATCCCTTCTGGCAAAAAACTCTGTTCCTGTTACAGGTTCTATATAATCTATCATGGCAGATAATAATATGGGTTTTTTGGTTTGTGACCTTTTCTTATTTCAAAATGAAGCGACGGGGCGTTTCCCCTGCCGGTATTTCCTGCTTTAGCGATTACCTGGTTCTGCTTGACATACTCACCGCAATCTACAAGGTTTTGGGCATTATGCGCGTAGAGCGTAGAATAACCATTTTTATGCTCTAGAATAATAACCTTTCCCATGCCTTTAACCTTATTATCACAAAAAACTACCTTGCCTGAACGGGAGGCGACTATCGGCTGACCTTCTCTTACTCTTATATCTATACCTTTATTCTTAACACCATCAATCATTGAACCGTAGTACGATATAATCTTTCCTTTTAAAGGCCAGATGTAGCCCTTCTTGCTTTTTATTGCCGTGGGAATATACTGGTTAATTTTGACGTTCTTTTTAACCCCTGGGATAAATATCTTCTGGCCAGCGTCGATATCCGAGGCATCAGGCATCCTGTTAGAGTTTATTATCTTTTTTATATCTATATGATACGCCTTCGCTATCCTCCATAACGTCTCCCCCTTAAGAACTGTGTGGTAAACACCTTGCTGGTGTGGGGCAGGTAAAGGCTTGGTAGCAACAATTGGCATAGATGTAGTAGCGCACCCTGATAAAAGAGCTGTCAAAGATATTAAAATTAGTAAGCTTTTCATTCTGCCTTTTTGCTACCTTAATTTGAAATGTTAAAAAGTTTTAAACCTTTTAAACCTTGTAACTTTTGTAACCTCAAATGGAGCGGGAGACGGGGTTTGAACCCGCGACGTCAAGCTTGGGAAGCTTGCATTCTACCACTGAATTACCCCCGCAAAACTCTCATCGCACGCAACTAAGTATTGAAACTGTTTCCACTACTAAGAGGACGGTAGGTATCATACAACCTGCTGTCCTCTTTGCAATTAAAGCAGGCTTCTTGTATCTGCTCATATCCTTGCCTTCACAGCGCAGGTATTTTTGCCATATATTTAAAATCCATGGCAAAAAAATCCAATGCGCTGTTAAAGGCAAAGATATAAGCAGATAATGAAATAGTTTAACTGCAATTGGAGCAAAATCTAAATAGTTGCTTGCGGCTTTGCCGGAGTAGTGCTTTGGCTTTTTTGCCGTAATTTGAAACTAACGGCAAAATACCAGCAATACAAAGGCAAGAGCCGCAAGCACTATCTCTATTTGCATAAGCCTTATTGCGAAAGATCAAAAACTGCAAAGCTTCCTAAATAATTTAAACCGCTTTTCAATAGTCTTGTCATTCTGCTTTGAAAGACTGCTTATATCATAACTCTCTACTGTAAAAGACGCCATAATGGTGCCATAAGCAAGCGCCTTCTTTATAGCGGCATCGTTCATCTTAGAAGACTTGGCGAGATAACCTAAAAACCCGCCGGCAAAGGTATCTCCGGCGCCTGTGGGGTCATAGACATCCTCCATAAGATACGCGGGAGAAGCGAAAAAACTCTTACCGGTGACAAAGAGCACTCCATCTTCGCCCTTTTTAATCACTACTTTTTTCGTGCCCCAGGAGATTATCTTTCTCGCGGCCTTTAAGAGGTTTCCTTCTTTTGTAAGCTCTCTCGCCTCATACTCATTAAGGATCACGATATCTATTCTTTTAAGCACCTCCAAGAACTGGGCCCTCTTATGCTCTATCCAGAAATTCATCGTATCCGCGGCGATTATCTTTGCCTTAGACTGTTTGAGAACGTCAAGTTGGAGCTCAGGGTCAATATTCGCCAGAAAAAGAATATCATCCTTTATATACTCCTTAGGCAAGATAGGCTTAAAATCCTTAAAAAGGTTTAGATTTGTAGCAAGTGTCTTGGCGTTATCAAGATCCCAATCATAACTGCCCTTCCACCTGAAAGTCTTTCCCTTCTTTATCTCCAGCCCCTGTAAATCTACTTTCTTCTTCCTAAGAAGTGTAATATATTTTTTAGGGAAATCCCTTCCTACAACAGCAACTAATTTTACTTTTGTGAAATTTGACGCGCTCAATGAAAAATATGTGGCTGAACCACCCGGGGCATTATGGTTCTTGCCAAACGGTGTAGTAACATCATCAATAGCCACTGAACCTACTACAACTATACCCATTAT
>CAZGAS010000013.1:17595-28338 GCA_964523875.1 uncultured Planctomycetia bacterium
AATGTCTCCGATATCTTTAAGGGGCAATATTCACCGCACATGGTACATACATCCTTAGACTCTGTTTTAAATCTCCTATGAATACTCTCTGCCCTTTCAGGATCTATGGATGAACCTATATGCCCCTTCCAGTCCCGCTTCGTACGAAAAACAGAGACCTTCCTGTCCCAGTCAATAGCGCCTTTTATACCTTTTGCTATGTCCGCGCTGTGAGCCGCGATTCTATACGCTATCAGGCCATCCTTGACATCCTCAAGCGTGGGAATACTTAAATGCTCAGCCGGAGTTACATAGCATAGATAATCCGCTCCATGAAGGCCCGCGAGAGTAGCGCCTATGGCGGATGTAATATGGTCATAGCCCGGAGCAATATCTGTAACCAATGGGCCCAAAACATAAAAAGGCGCGTTATCACAATATTTTTGCTGCAATTTCATATTCTTCTCTATCTGATTAATAGGTACATGTCCCGGGCCCTCTATCATAACCTGCACACCTTTCGCGCGCGCCTGTTTCGCGAGCATACCTAATATCTTAAGCTCCTCTATCTGTGGCTTATCTGTCGCGTCACATACAGAGCCGGGCCTTAAGCCGTCACCAAGGCTTAAGGTAATATCATACTCCCTGGCAATAGATATTACCCTGTCAAAATTTTCAAAAAGCGGGTTCTCTTTCTTATTCTTTTTCATCCACTCCGCTATAAGCGCACCGCCCCTGCTTACAATACCGGCGACACGGCCATATCTTTTTAGCAGGCTTATTACCTTTCTGGTAACACCTGCATGTATTGTAAAAAAATCAACGCCTTCTCGCGCCTGTTTTTCAATAACATCAAATATCTCATTTGTTGACGCGTTGAAAAAGGATTTAGCGGCTTCTTTTTTATTCACCGCTGCCTCGTATAATGGTACAGTACCTACAGGAAGGGGTGATCTCTCCAATATCGCTTTTCTCACGCGGGATAAATCCTTGCCCGTGCTCAGGTCCATTACTGTATCAGCGTAATATTTTACACATATATCAAGTTTCTTAAGCTCAGCGGGTATACTACCTAGATATGGCGAGGTACCAATATTAGCGTTTATCTTTGTATGGAGGCCTTTGCCTATAGCACAGGGGCTCTTTATCTTGCGGAGCCTGTTGGCGGGGATAACAATAGTACCCTTTTTTAAGCCATCTATTATATATTTGCAGGTTACACCATCTCTCTTGGCAGTCTGCCTTACTAAATCTGTAATACGGTTCTTCTTAGCGCTTTCTATCTGTGTCACTTTAAATGCCTTCCCGCGAATCGCTTCTCCTGCTCATAGGCCTTGAATCTTAATGCCTTAAACCTCTCACAAGATTTATCATCAAAAAGTTTGAAAAACTCCTCTAAAACACGCAAGGCTTCCTTTGTCCTCTGGATATTGGCAAAAAATATAGACTGCCAGTCACCCTTCTTTTCTAAAACGCAGAAGCCTTTTCCGTAGTCTTTTTCTATATCGCGTGATTGGTAAAGAAGCTTTTTGTCAAGGCCTGAATCTGAGATTATACTTTCTATGCTATGGCGTAAAAGTTTTAATCTCTTTGTAAGGGTATTATCATTTAAGATAAAACGCGCTACCTCTTCACAGCAGCGCAGCCCCTCTCTGGCACGGTTTAGGTTTACATCTATGATACGAAGTATCTGTTTATTATCCGCCATAACGCCTGGCAATCTTATTGATAATGGAGGTGACTGAAAAACCTTTTAGATACACTATTCTCCTAACAATGCCTCCATATGATTTTACTATATCACTTCCAACTATATCCTTTACCTTATAATCCGCGCCTTTTACAAGTATATCAGGGGCAAGGTATTGAATAATCTCAAGCGGTGTATCCTCATTAAAAGAGACAAGATAATCGACGCTCGAAAGCCCTGCCAAAACCCGCATCCTATCCTTTAACAAAGAGAGCGGACGCTTACGGCCCTTCAATCTCTTTACTGAATCATCACTATTTACAGCAACAACGAGGATATCCGCGCCTTTGGCGGCATCTTCAAGATATTTTACATGGCCGTAATGGAGTATATCAAAACAGCCATTTGTAAAAGCAACACTCATAGGCCTTCGCCCGCGATCTTTTATTATAGCCTTTAATGCCTTAGGCGTCTTTATCTTGCTGGATATCATTACTTACCAAAAAGGTTCTGCTCAGCGAGCTCACATATAATATGGCCTATCACTATATGGGCCTCCTGTATCCGCGCTGTATTATCAGAAGGCACTACAAGAACAACATCTGAAAACGTAGCCATC
Organism: uncultured Planctomycetia bacterium; assembly: GCA_964523875.1. Taxonomy (GTDB): domain Bacteria; phylum Omnitrophota; class Gorgyraeia; order JABMRG01; family JABMRG01; genus JAUVHV01. Next base: position 19,884 of record CAZGAS010000013.1, read on the forward strand.
TCTCCGCCGCCTGAACCGGTTAAGGCCACTGTCTTTAAACCCATCTTTTTAGCTTCCAAAAGGCCGCTTATAACATTTCTCGCGTTTCCGCTTGTAGAGATACCGATTACAATATCATTATCAGAGCCTATGGCCTCCATCTGCCTGGAGAATATCTCCTCATAGCCATAATCATTGGCAATAGAGGTAATTACTGATGTATTCGTAGTGAGCGCTATAGCGGCCAGGCCCTGTCTTTCCAGCTTAAACCTCCCGATAAATTCCGCGGCAATATGCTGGGCATCCGCGGCGCTGCCGCCATTTCCAAAGATTATAATCTTGCCGCCTTTCTTCAGGCAAGTCGCGATCATATTCGATGTAACCCTGATATCTTTAGAAAGTTTTCTTAATACAGCCTCTTTTACCCTTATTGATTCTTTTATTATCTCTTTAATCAAATCTGCCATATATTGACTCCTTTAGGAATAAATTATCCAAAAAATATTTTTGCTACATCAAAAAGTTTCTTATCTACAGTCTTAAGTTTGGCAACACCTTTGCTTATAGGAACCGCGACTATTTTACTACCGCTTAAGCTTACCATCTTGCCAAACCTACCGCTATTTACAAGCTCTATGGCCATAGCACCAAACCTTGTACCAAGTACCCTGTCCATAGCCGTAGGGGTACCGCCTCTTTGGATATGCCCTAACACAGTAACCCTTGTCTCAAAATCGGTCTTTTCTTCTATAATCTCGGCCAATCTGTTACCTATACCGCCTAGTCTTACATGGCCGAATGAATCAAGCTTTTTTTCCTGGAGAGCCATATCGCCTTTTTTAAACTGGGCACCTTCTGAAACAACAACTATCCCATAGCCCTTATTCTTTTTATAACTTCTTTTCAATGTATCGCAGACCTCTTTGATGTCTATGCGCTCTTCCGGTATAAGGACAACATCCGCGCCTCCGGCTATACCTGAATAAGCAGCTATCCAACCCGCGTGCCTGCCCATAACCTCACAAACTAGTACGCGATGATGGCTTTCCGCTGTCGTACGAAGTCTGTCAATGCATTCAGTAGCTATATTTATAGCTGTATCAAAACCAAATGTAAAATCCGTGGCATCCAGGTCATTATCAATTGTCTTTGGAACTCCGACAACCTTGATCCCTTCCTTATTAAGTTTATTCGCGACACCAAGTGTATCCTCGCCGCCTATCACTATTAAGGCGTAAAGATTTAGTTTCTTAAAGTTTTTGACAGCCTTATCTTTGTCCTGTGGATTCTTGTATAGATTGGTCCTACTTGTGCCAAGAATGGTCCCACCTCTTGTAAGTATATTTAAAACAGCGCTCTCATTAAGCTTCATCGTTGAATTTTCAATAAGGCCTTTCCATCCGTCCTTGATGCCTACTATTTCATAACCTAATTTGATACCCTTCTTTACTACTGCCCTGATTACCGGGTTTAAGCCCGGGCAATCACCACCACCTGTTAATACACCGATCCTCTTCATATTGCTCTACTCCTTATTTATAGGTTTCTGATTCACCTAAAAATTTCTCAACATAACTTGTATCTATCTTACCCCTGACAAAGGCATCATCAGTCATAACCCTTATATGGAACGGAAGGGTCGTCTTAAGCGGCCTTATCACAAATTCATCCAATGCCCTATGCATTATATATATAGCCTCGCTACGTGTCTGGCCATGTGTTATGACCTTGGCTATCATAGAGTCATAGAATGGGGGAATACTGTAATCCGCGTAGATATGGCTGTCAACCCTGACACCCCTGCCGCCCGGGACATGAAACCTCTCAACGTTACCTGGTGACGGCATAAAATTATTATCAGGGTCTTCCGCGTTTATCCTACATTCAATAGCATGCCCCCTTATCACTATATCACTCTGGTCGTATCCCAATTTCTCCCCTGAGGATACCCTTATCTGTTCCTTTATAAGGTCTATACCTGTTATCATCTCAGTAACAGGATGCTCAACCTGTATGCGCGCGTTCATCTCCATAAAATAGAAATCATTATTTTTATCAACCAAAAACTCCATTGTACCCGCGTTAACATAGCCAATCTGCTTCGCGCCTTTTACCGCGAGCTCACCTATTTTTTTGCGCAGTTTTGAATCCAGACTCGCGGAAGGCGACTCTTCTATAAGTTTCTGGTGCCTGCGCTGAATAGTACAGTCTCTTTCGCCAAGATGGACAATGTGGTCATGCTCATCCGCTAATATTTGAAATTCCACGTGGCGGGGATTTTCAATATATTTTTCAATATACACATCAGGAACACCAAAATTAGACTCTGCCTCAGTTTGCGCCATATAGAAAGCGCTTGCCAGCCTTACATCATTGTGCGCTACCCTCATGCCTTTCCCGCCGCCACCAGCACTGGCCTTTATAATGACTGGGTATTTTATCTCCTTGGCAACCTTTAGCGCTTCCTCTTTTGTATTAATTACATTTTTGCTTCCGGGAATCGTAGGGATACCCGCCTTCTTCATGGCAAGCTTGGCTGCCATCTTATCACCTGAAAGTTTCATACTTTCAGGCCGGGGGCCAATAAATTTTATCTGGCAGGATTCACATACCTGGGCAAAATGCGAGTTTTCAGCGAGAAACCCGTAACCTGGATGGATAGCCTCTACATCTGTTATCTCCGCCGCGCTTATAATAGCTGGTATATTAAGGTATGAGCTTGCTGGGGATGGCGCACCTATACAGATGGCCTCATCAGCAAACTTTACATGGAGAGAGTTTACATCAGCTTCAGAATAGACAGCTACGGTCCTGATACCTAACTCTTTACAGGCACGTATTATCCTTAAAGCGATTTCACCTCTATTTGCGATTAATATCTTTGAAAACATATTATTATGACGGCTCTATAAGAAAAAGTATCTGCCCAAATTCAATTGGATCAGCATTTTCAACCAATATATCCACTATCTTGCCTTTAACCTCTGACTTTATCTCATTCATAAGCTTCATGGCCTCTATTATGCAGACAACGTGGCCAACCTCTATCTCCTGGCCCGCCTCAACAAACAGCGCGGCGTCAGGTGACGGCGCGCTATAAAATGTACCGACAATAGGAGCCTTTATCTCTATAAGGTTTGAGGGCCTTGCTTCAGGTTCCGGTTTAGCGATATCCGGCTTTTGCGCCTGTTGCGCCGGAACAGAGTAGGATGGCTGTTCAATAAGTACACCCTCACCCGGGCCCGGGGCCTTCTTAAGTCTAATCTTCTGGTCACCCTTGTCTACCTCAATCTCCGAAAGGCCATGTTCATTCATAAGGCTTATTATTTCTTTAATCTCTTTGAGATTCATTATAAACTCCTTTTGCGGCTATGCTCTTTCCAGGTAATTACCCGTACGAGTATCTACTCTTATCCTATCACCTGTATTAACAAAAAGAGGCACCAAAACAACAGCGCCTGTCTCTATATTAGCCGGCTTAAAAGCCGCTTTCGCGGTATCACCCTTTATGCCCGGCTCGGTATGCTCTATTTTGAAGACTACCGCGGGGGGAAGACTGATATCCACTATTCTGTCTATATGCCAAAGAGATGTTATCTCCAGGCCCTCCTTTAAAAACTTCTTATCATTGCCAATAACTGATTCGGGAATAAGAACCTCTTCGTAGGTCTCAGAATCCATGAAAAAAAAGCTGTTACCGGAATTATACGTGTACTGGATCTTTTTTGTATTTACATACGCGTCTTCAACCTTTTCACCTGCCCTGAAGGTCTTGTCTAGAACAGCCTTTGTGCGCATATTTTTTAATTTTGTACGTACAAAGGCACCACCCTTACCTGGCTTTATATGCTGAAACTCAACTATCTGGAAGAGTATCCCATCCAATATTATTGAGATACCATTTTTGAAATCACTAGTAGCAATCATCTGGTCAAGACCTCATATCCTATTTTATTGACTAAAACCATATCTTCTATACGCACACCGCCAATACCGGGTATGTATATACCCGGCTCAACAGTAAAAACCATACCTTCTTTGAGGATAGTATGATTTTTGGAATTAATACTGGGTAATTCGTGGACATCTATACCGACGCTATGGCCTGTCGCGTGGCCAAAATAATCTCCAAAACCTTTCTCAGTTATATAACCTCGCGCGATATTGTCTATTTCAGAAACCCTAACACCGGGCCTAATCCTGCTAATAGCTCTCTTTTGCGCAACAGTAACTATATTATATAGTAATGATAGATGTTTTGATATTTTACCTACAAAGAGGGTTCTTGTCAAGTCAGAACTATAGCCATCACACCTCGCGCCAAAATCAAGCACAACAGCGTCGCCGAGGGCTATCTTCTTGTTTTGCGGTTTCGCGTGCGGCATGCTGGCATTTTCACCAGAGGCAACAATAGTATCAAACGCACTGCTATCCGCTCCCTCTTTCTTCAATAAAAAATCTATCTTCGCCGCTATATCCTTCTCAGTACTATTATTCTTAACTTCTTTAATAATTCTTTTTAATACCTTCTTTGCTATATTCGCGGAAGTTTTGATAGCCTCTATCTCGTCGGAATATTTTACAATTCTTAATTTTTCAATAACGCCTAAAACAGGTAAGGGCTTGTTGGCCAGCAAGGCGGTTAAAATACCCGCTTGCCTTACTGTCAAATAATTGGATTCAAAGCCAACCTTCTTTATTGAAAGGTGTTTTACAAGCCCGGCTATCTTTTGATAAAGATTACCACTTACCGTGCTTACCTCAAATTCCAGGGCAGCCTTTTTGGCCTCTTGCTCATACCTGAAGTCTGTTATTATATAATCTGTATCAGGCGTAACAAGTAGGGCTGAATCATGCCCTCTAAATCCACTTAAATAAAATATGTTTGAGGGGTTTGAAACAAGAAACGCCTCTATCTCAAGGCGCTTCAATTTACGCCTTAGCTTATTAACCCTGTCCCGCTTAATCATTTAATAAGTTCCGCTATTGCCTCGAGCCCCAGGATATAGCTATGTAACCCAAAACCCGCTATCTGTCCGGCGGCAACAGGCGCTATTAAGGATGTATGCCGAAACTCTTCCCGCGCGTATATATTTGATATATGGCTCTCTACAACAGGTATCTCTATGGCGCTTATAGCGTCCCGCAGAGCAACACTTGTATGGGTGTACGCGGCCGGGTTAATGAGTATAGCGGAAAAACCCTTTTCCTCGGCGTCCTGAATGCCCTGGACAATATCTCCTTCATGATTTGACTGGAAAAAATCTATGCCTAACCCAAGGGCCTTGGCCTTCTCCTTCAAAGAGTTATCTATATCCTCAAGGCTCATCTTGCCATAGATATTTTCTTCCCTCTTGCCTAAGAGATTAAGATTAGGCCCGTGTATTACGAGTATTTTTTTCATCTTACTATTCTCTCTCCTCTGGTTTTATTCTTTCTTGCCGTGTGCGGGCAATTCAGCCTCTTCCACAAGCATTACAGGTATATCGTTCCTAATCGGGTAGCGCCTGCCGCAGCCAATACATATTATCTTATTCTCATCAAGCCTTACATCAGCTTTACATGCCGGGCACGCGAGTATATCAAGCAGCTCCTTGTCTATCATGTCATCTCCTTATCTTGCAATGTAAATATATTCTTCTTAAATCCATATACGCAGCCTCCTATAATACTGAATACTATCAACGAGGCGAGGACAAGGATAGATATAGCAAACGCCTCCTCAGTGGGCATATACGCCTTTAAAAAATAAATAAAGGCACCCTCTCTTACCCCTAGGCCGTTTAAAGAAGGCATAAGTGTCATAATAGCTACTATTGGCACAATAATAAAGAATATACCGATACCTATTGAGTCTATGCCAAGTGCCCTCGCGTATATATATATAGCTACGATAGCCGCAATCTGCGCAATAGCTGAAAGAATAAAACTCCACGAAAGTACTATCTTGTGCTTTGCGTAAAGATTTAAGAATTTATAACCACTCTTAACCTTTTCATACCATAGCTTATCCTTGAATGGCTCGATAATAAAGGTTAGATATTTTGCTGTATTCTTATGGAGCAGAAGCCACAAAAAGACTATAGAACCGAAGAAGAGAGCATATACCGCGGCTATAATAAGTTTGTTGTCAATATTGTGTGTGAAGAAGACGATAGTAACAACAGGTATAAGCGTGAAGGGAAGCAACGCGAGGACCCTGTCCATAAATACCCCCGCGAACGCGCCCGCTCTCTTATTTGATTTTTTTCCAGCATAATAGGCCTTCAAAACATCCCCGCCAAAGGAGGTTGGCATAAAATTATTAAAAAAATAGCCTATAAAGGTGAGGTATGTGGCCTCTTTCACTGTCAGATTTATCTTCTGTACAGATAATACCTTTTGAAGCCTGAAACCTATCAATATACCTGTGCTTAAATAGACAAAAAACCCCAATATGAGAAGCGGCCTGTTAGCGCTCTTTATGGCTGAATAGATGTTGGGAAGGCTATCACGCATAAGCCAAAAAAGCAGGCCAATAAGAAATATACTTATAAATATCCTAAGTGCTGTAAATAACTTGGTTTTCATAGAGAATAGTATAGCAAATGGTAATTACAAAGTAAAGATAAAATAGACAGGGTAAAACAGGCATTATCTGTAACGCTAATGCTCGGATGCCTCAACGGGGTTATGCGGAAAAACTGAATGCGCGCGCAATAATACGGGTATCAGGAAAAATTACTGCCTTAATACTCTCTTGGCTATAAACCGGTTTGCGCAGGGTTTTACGGAATATTCTTATAGGGGGATATTGTTCTATTATTAAAACATAGTCAATATGATCCTTTATGAATTGGGCCTTTTTCAAAAATTCAAAATATATATCCTGTTTGGAAATATGCGTAACAATGTGTATTTTTTCCATAACAACGAAATGCGGTAGACTACGGCTTACAAAATATTTAAAACTAAGCTCTCTCTGTGTCAGACCGCTTAGATAATAATCGAAAAATAGGCTTATATCTCTTGTTGATATCTTCTTCTCTTTCATAACAGATATCAGTTTTTGCATTATGCCTACGGCGTTTAGGATATCTTCTTGCGAAGGCTCTGTGTTTGAAATATTATCTATCATTTCTTTATCTTTATCAAAATGATTGTTATTCTTTCCGTTAGGTACGCCAAAATGATTGCTATTCTTTCCATTAGATACGCTGCCATTTAAAATAAGCTTTTCATTATAACCCCGTTTTTGGAGTTTATTATAAAACGAGTAATAATGCCGCGTAAGGCTTGTTCTTAAAAAAAATTTAATTTGGGCTATCCAATAATCCTTCTTCAGCCTTTCCGTTTTAAGACCTTTAATCAGTTTTTCGTATTTGATGTAAAGCTCTTGATAAAACTCTTTTTCGGCTCCTTCCTTATCGTTTAGATAGTAATTACGATAAAGCCTGTATTTTAAGCCGTTGTAAATATTTTCGAAATACCTGTTAAACAGCGCTTGTATTCTCTCTTTCGCGGTAAGGTTGCCTTTACGCATCAGGCCTATTAACTGCACAATCTGATTATATGTTATATTATCAAGTTTTGTATCGTCTGAAATTATATTATCGACAGGCTCCTCATAGGCCTCTACTGTTTCAGGCTCCTTGATATTATATCCGGCAAGTAGTTTCAGGCGTTTGAGGGCATCCGCGTATCCTATGAAAGGATTCTCTTTTCTACCAAGGTTCGGGTGAGATAAAATGGCCATTACTATTCTATTATTTAGGGCCCTGATCCGTAGTCTAAAATCGGATGTTTTTACATCTTCCGGTTTTTTTCCATAAGAGGTATTTTCAGCAACAATTTTAAGTATCCATCTTGCGAATTCAGGGGAAAGTCTGTATCTACTCCATGGTATCGATTTTCCATTTTTACAACACTCTATTACAATCTCTTTTGTTAGCAACGGAGTAGCAGGAGTGTATCCTGCAAGTAATTTCAATTTTTCAAGGGCAGCTTTTCTATTCATTAACATACCTTCTTCCTGAAGATCAGGGTGTTCAAGCAAAGATGATATCTGGTGGTTGTTTAATATCGCTATCGGCTGGATAAACTCATGGGTGTTTACATCTTCAGGCCGGTTGTTATGAGTAAACGGATTTTCAACAACAATTTTAAGTATCCATCTTGCGAATTCAGGGGAAAGCCTGCATTTACTCCATGGTATCGATTTTCCATTTTTACAACACTCTATTACAATCTCTTTTGTTAGCAACGGAGTAGCAGGAGTGTATCCTGCAAGTAATTTCAATTTTTCAAGGGCAGCTTTTCTATTCATTAACATACCTTCTTTATAAAAATCAGGGTGTTCAAGCAAAAATGATATCTGGTGGTTATTTAATATCGCCATCGGATGGATAAAGTCATGGGTGGTTACATCCTCAGGTCGTTTGTTATGAGTAAACGGATTTTCAGCAACAATTTTAAGTATCCATCTTGCGAATTCAGG
>CAZGAS010000014.1:0-12337 GCA_964523875.1 uncultured Planctomycetia bacterium
TTACGGTTTACAGCCATTATTAAATTTTATTTCTTTTAAACAGAGACAAGTTTCACGCAGGCGTTTTCAATAGCCTTAAGCGTCTTAGCTGACTTTGACTCGAAATAGACCCTTACAATGGGTTCTGTGCCGGAAGGCCTGAAAAGTACCCAGCTTCCGTCTTCTAAGATAAACCTGCATCCATCTTCTTTATCCCGCGATATTATATTTTGCGCGCCGAGTTTTTTTACGGAACCCGATAAAAGACGCTTCATTAAGGAAAGCTTCTTATCTTTCGTCAACTCCAAATCTATCCGATGCGAATAAAGCCTGCCATATTCCTTATATATAGAATGAAGAATTTTCGCTATCGGCCTTCTCTCTTTCGCGACCATCTCAGCCACGAGGAGGCAGGCTACTATGCCATCTTTCTCTGGTATATGCCCTGAGAGGGAGAGCCCGCCTGATTCTTCTCCAGCAATAATACATTTATTGCTCAGTATACTTTCTACAAAATATTTAAAACCCACAGGCGTCTCTACCACCTTTATACCGTGAGTTTTCGCGATAATATCGACCATATGCGTTGTCGCCACGGTCCTGGCAACAAAGTTTCCGTTCTTCTGCTTTCTGCTTCTGAGTAAATGGTAAAAAAGTAATGTTATTACCTGGTTGGGCGTAATATATGTACCATCCGCGTCAACGATACCAAACCTGTCCGCGTCTCCGTCCGTCGCGAGCCCAAGGTTAAAATTGGCTCTCTTCACAGCGGATATGAGCTCATGTATATTTTCCTGTGCCGGTTCCGGGCGCCGACCACCAAAATAAGGATTTAGGAAATCATGCAAGACAATCCGCTTGCATCCCTGTTTCTCTAGTATATAATCGAGGTAGCCCCTCGAGGTTCCATAAAGACAGTCACACGCTATTTTAAGCCTTGCTTTTTTAATAGCCTTTAGGTCCACTATCTTTTCTACCTGTTTGAAGTATTCAGGGCTGGGGTCAAAAAGCGTTATCAACTTCTTATCTGCTGTATACTCTTTGTCTTTTTTTATTCCCTGCAACCTCTCTATATTGGATTCTATAATTTTGGTTATATCTAATGTCGCGGGGCCTCCTGTCTGCGAAGAAAATTTTATGCCATTGTAGTGCGGGGGATTATGACTTGCTGTAAAATTTATGCCTCCCGCGCATTGCTTTCTTATTATCTGGTAAGCTATTACAGGTGTTGGTGTATCGCGGTCACAAAGAAATACTTTTATTTTATTCGCGGAAAGAACTGCCGCGGCTTCCTGCGCGAACTCTTTTGAGAGAAACCTGGTGTCGTATCCGACAATAACACTTTGGTTCTTTATTTTTTTCCTCTTATGCTCTCTTTTTATGTAATCCGCTATAGCCTGGACAACCAACCGCACATTGGCGAATGTAAAATCATCACTTATAATAGCCCGCCAACCAGACGTCCCAAATCTTATTTTTTTCACCTGTCTAGCCCCTCTTCTATGAAATCTTCACGATCCTATTTACAATCTTAAGCCTGCCGTCAATAAATAACTTAATAGCCTCCGGATAAAGACGATGCTCAAGTTCATGTATCTTCTCCGCAAGCGTCTCTTGTGTGTCGTTACCTTCTATATTTACGGCCTCCTGCAATATTATCGGCCCAGCGTCCGTCTCTTCATTCACGAAATGGACCGTAACACCCGTCACCTTCACCCCGTAATCAAACGCGTCTTTTACGCCGCACGTTCCTTTAAAAGATGGGAGTAACGCGGGATGGATATTAATGATTCTTTCCCTATATTCATTAATAAAACCCTTGAATAGAAGCCGCATATATCCAGCAAGGCATATCAGTTCTATCCGTTCCTTGACAAGCTCCTCTATAATCCGAGCCTCGAACGCCTCTTGTGAGGAAAAATCATTAATATCGATTAAGAACGTTTTAATGCCTTCGTTCTTTGCTCTTGTGAGAGCGTAAGCGTTAGGGTTATCACATACCATAAGTGCTATATTTGCGTTGATCAGGCCGCTTTTTACGGCGTTAATAATGGCCTGAAAATTAGAACCGTTGCCTGAACAAAAGACCGCGATATTCACTCTATATCACCCTTTCCATCTTCGTTAAGAAACCTCTAAAAAATTAAGTTTACCATTACACAATTACAATGTCAATTACTAATGCTGATGTTGCATCTGAAAAGATAGGTTACAATAAACTGGGCCCTGTTTATATCAATATTCAAAAGAACATTACTCCCGACTATTTGTCAAGGCAATACAACAGCAATGTTTCGCTGGAAAAAGATCCTATATCCGCTTGTGATTGCCAAATAAGCTTCGTATCTTCTTTAACTCCTGAAAATAATTGTTGTAATATTTTATTATTACCATACAACCGCTCTTCAAAGCGACCCATTGTAAGCTGTTTTCCGTCGCCTATAATATATAGCAAATAATCAGCAGCCATAAAAACGCCCCTCACAAAATCTTCATTTTGCTTATAGTCATATTGCCGCCATCGGGATGTTATGGAAAGGCCCATTGGTGTAAAAATTTTTATCTCACGACTTGTGTTTCTTAGCTCTTCATAGATTAGCTCAATTGTAAGAGGAGCTGTGTCATTACCATCCTCAAAGAGAGCGACTATAATACGCTTATCATCGCTACCAGCAAGTTCAATATCAAGAAAATCAAATAGCCCCGCAACAGGTGTCTCTTTATCAACTGCGTGCAACAGGCCATATTGCACCCGATTGCCTAATAACTCTCCCGCGTTTTGCGGGTAAGGATGTTGTTTAAGAAAAAAAATGTAATCCGCGCCAAGGATTATAATAAAGAGCACTATAATAAGCACAGTGCTAATCCTGGAAAAATATAGTTTAAATAATTTATCTATTCTAAGCAGAAGGCCAGCTATCAAAACTGCTGCTAACGGCAGGATAGGAAGCAAAAATCTTGGTTGTACCGTGATAAAGCCGGCAATAAGCGAAAGCATGAAAAACGCGGATAAAAACCAACTGAGGCATATAAGGCCCTTGCGCTGTTTTAGCAGCGCGGGCATTAACACAATAGTAGCTAAGAACAATAATACAAGGTTTGGTATCAAGATAAGGGGGCTTAACAACCCAATATATTCAAATGCGCGGGAGAGCAATCTATCTAATTGAAAATTCGTAAAAACACCCGATAGTTGAAGCGCCCCGGCGCGGCCTAGAGCATCGGGCACACAGGATAAACGATATATGAGGACAGGTACATAATATATCGAGAAAAAAAGAGTGGCAATAGCGACAAAGAGTATACTATTAATAATCCTGCTCTTTTTAAAGACCTTGGAACCGGACTCTCCTGCAAAAAGACTGTATAATAAATACAATAACGCGGGAGCGATAAAATATACCGTGTATTTTGAGCTAAACCAGAATCCAATGCCAGCGATAATACCTGCGGCAATTGAAAGTTTCCTGCTACTAAAACAATCAGCCCTTAATAAGATGTAGATGTTGAGCGTTAAAATGGCTGTAAGCGCGATATTAATATGGGTGATTCTTGAAAAACCTATTATAGCGGGAAAAGTAAAAGCTATCACAACGGCAAATAATCCGCATGGCTTGTTAAAAACAAAATTGCCTAATTTATATATTGACCATGCCAACAGAATAAGATAAATAATATTGACCATAGCCATAATATCATGGTTGGGCACGCTAAGCAGGTAAAAAGGAATAGGTACGAGCATGTAAAGCGGGGGGTAAAAATTGATATGAGAAAAAAACGCTTTAATATGCGCTGGGTTCAAGCCATGGATAAAATAATTATAATACTCGCAGCTGCTAGAGTAGCAGACATTAGCATCATGGAAAGGAGGCATTGTATCTTTATATAGGAGGCAATAATTCGTTGTGCCAATAAGAAACAGCAACACTGACAACACTATAGCGGTTTTTGTCTTTGAACGCATATTATTAAAATATATGGCTTATCCTTATTACCCTGATTGATTTACCACAGTTCCAGGATAACACTTTTAGCTTTTTTATCTTTAGGCAAGTGCGCGCGTGGATACAGCGCTAAGGGTTGGTAAATGTTATCCAATCCTGAGTGAATCGATAAATTCCTCGCCAAACGCCTGTCCTAAAAGGGGAAGATGCTCTATCTTACTAAGTACCGCGAGAATATGCTTGCGAAACAATGGATGTGTAGCGTAAAGGCGCAATCCTTTTAACGCGCCCGCTTTTAACTGTTTAACTTTACCTATCTCTATCTTGGGTATGAGCCCAATACCAATCACGCTCTTTACGTTCAGGCAGCTACCAAAAGAGCCGGTGAGTAACATCTGCTCTATATCTGCGCTTTCCGCGGGATACCTTCTAAGCAATACCTTTGTCGAGGCAAAAATAGCCGCTTTCGCTAGCTGGAGTTTTCTTATATCATTCTGCGTAATAGATATCTTTTTTTTACCACTTTTATAAATAACAAATTCTTTCTCTTTCATCTTGCCTGATCTATCCATTAAGCCCGTTCTAAAGATTTCGTAGCAAGCGTCTATAAGCCCACTTCCAGCTATTCCTTTTGGCGGTCCACCGCCTATAACGCTATACTCTACCCCTCGCTTTTTAATCGTTACACTTGCTATTGCCCCTTCTATAGCGGGCATACCGTTTTTCATATAGCGCGCCTCAAAAGCGGGCCCTGCCGCGGTGGAAGCGACAAGTATCCTGTCCTTGTTGCCGAGGACAACCTCTCCGTTTGTGCCTATATCAATGGCGAGTTTTAATCTTTTCTCCTTATGGATGTTGCTTGCCAGGATAACACTAAGCGCGTCTGAACCCACAAAACCTTCTATGTTCGGTAAAAAGGTTACAGAAACATTATCTGCGAGTTTAAGGCTGAGCATCTTAGCGTAAACCGTAATCTCCGATTTCTGGCTTGGCCTATAAGGTGGGGTTATAAGAGGTGCTGGATCAATACCGAGAAATAAATGGTGCATGGCACTATTGGCTACGCATAAAACTGATTTGATATCCTGCCTCTTGTGCGGGCTGTCTGCGAGTAATTGATCTATAAGACTATTTACAGAAGAAGATACCGTCTTCTGTAAAAGTAACGCGTTCTGGTGACTTGTCAAGGCAAAACCTATTCGCGACACAAGATCGTCACCAAAGCGTGATTGCCTATTCAAAACAAGCCCGCTGGAGACTATCTTCTTTGTCCATTCATCAAGTATACTGCCTGATATGGTAGTTGTACCGATATCAAGTAAAAGGGTCAACTTAGACAAAATGCTTTTCTATCCTTTTTGTAAGTTCCGCCTCGCCTAACGCTCCGACTATTCGTTCCTGCTCGTTACCGTCTTTAAACAGGATAAGAGTGGGTATACTCATTATGCCCAGTTCTGTCGCGAGCTTGTGGTTATCATCTATATCCACCTTGCAGACCTTAATCTTGCCTTGCTGCGCGTTGGCTATATTCTCCAGAGCAGGCGCTATCATCTTACACGGGGCGCACCATGGTGCCCAGAAATCTATCAGGCATAATCCTATTGTTTTTTTTACTTCTTGTTCGAAATTCGTTTCATTTATCTCGAATATATTTTCTGACATTGTCTTATCTTTTTTTTAAACAACCGCTTTATACAACTATTATATGACTAAAAATCGCGGCTGAAAAACACGCGCAAGATAAACGCTACTATGCGCTATCTCCTCTTTTCCCAATCGCCTTTGTCGGACATACTTCTAAACACTTGCCACAATTCGTACATTTTGTATAATCTATAACCGCTACGTTATCTTTTAACGCAATAGCGTTCGCGGGACAGGCATTAACACATTTGCCGCAGGCTATGCATCCTGCTTTGCAAGCCTTAATAACGTCAGCGCCTTTATCACTTGAATGACACATAACATTATACATCTTCTTAAGCGGCGCCAACACAAGTATTTCTTTAGGGCATACTTTTACACACTTGCCACAGCCGGTGCATTTTTGAGTATCTATTTCAGGCAAACCGTCTTTACCCATTCTAATAGCGTCAAAAGGGCATACCTCAACACAGCTTCCAAGACCTACGCATCCGAACATGCATGCCTTAGGCCCTTTCATCACCAGGGTCGCGATATTACAATCTCTTATGCCGTGATATTGAAAATTATCCTTGCACCTGACGCCACCGCCACAGATTAAAGTGGCTACATATTTCTCTGTCACTGATATATTTATTCCCAAAATATGCGCTATACTTTCCCTCTCTTTTTCATGGACTACCGGACAGGTTATACTGGTTACCTCGCCTGAGGCAAGCGTTTCCGCCAAACCATAGCAGCCTGCCTGCCCACACGCACCACAGTTTGAGCCTGGAAGCAGCGAAAAGATATGCTCAATACGCGGGTCTTTTTTTACAAAGAAGAACCTCTGCATAAAACCTAGCCATAATCCGAAGATTATACCTAGCGAACCCAACACTATAATCGGTAATAATATATCCATAAAGACCTTTACTAAAATTTAAACCCTGAAAAACCTAAAAAAGCCATTGACATTAATGACGCGACAATAAACGCTATAGGTATACCCTCTAAAGGCCTTGGCACATCTGCCAGTTCTAGCCGCTCTCGTATACCGGACATCAATAGCATAGCCAACGCAAAACCTATCCCCGCGCAAAAGGCCTGTAATAAAGATGCCATAAAAGAAAATCCGACAGATACGTCTTTTTTAAAAAACATATTTATATTTAATACCGTAACACCTAAAACGGCACAGTTTGTTGTAATCAATGTTATATAAATACCCATTGCGCGGTATAACACAGGGCTTAATTTTGCCATAGCCATCTCTACTGCCTGCACAAAAACCGCTATAACCAATATAAAGGCTATGGTCCTTAAGTATTCGAGACTAAATGGAACGAGTAGATACTTGTAGACAATCCATGTTATAAAACCGGAGAGCGTCATTACAAAAATAACAGCCGCACCCATACCAAGCGCGGGTTTTGTCTGCTTAGAAACACCTATAAAGGGACACAACCCTAAAAAGCGCGTAAGGATAAAATTATTAATAAAGATCGCGCTTATCGCTATTGTCATAAATTCGCCGTAATCCATAATCACCTTTCGGGGACTCTCCTAAAAAGGACACCCTTATCTTTTCTTTAACCAATTATTAAGCCCTATCAGAAGGCCTAGTGTCAACAACGCGCCCGGGGCAAGCCCCATTATAATAGCCGGCTGAAACCCCGGTATCATCTGAAAACCTAAAAGCGTGCCCGAGCCAAAAAATTCCCTTATCGACGAGATTATTAGCAGCGCTAACATAAATCCGGCACCCATACCAAGCGCGTCAAAAGCGGAGTAAATAACAGTGTTCTTTGAAGCAAACGCCTCTGCCCTTCCCAGGATAATACAATTTACTACAATCAGTGGAACAAATATCCCTAAAGACTTATCAAGCACAGGAAAATAGGCCTTAAGAAGCAATTCTACTATAGTAACAAAAGTAGCGATAACAACAATGTAACATGGTATCCGTATCTTTGCCGGTATCAGCTTGCGCACCGATGATATAATAATATTTGAACCTAGCAACACAAATGTCGCCGCTATACCCATTCCCAAACCATTTCTTATATTATTTGATACCGCTAAAGTGGGGCACAACCCTAACAACAGCGCAAATGTAGGGTTTTCTATGTGTATACCTTTTTTAAATTCTGCGAATAGACTTTTCATATTTTTTTAATACTATTGTATCTCTTTGAGAAAATCCGCTGCATACTTTCTTATACCATTTACAACCGCTTCTGATGTTATCGTAGCACCTGTTATCGCCTCAATATCCTTGAGGGTTAAGGCCGGCGCGTTCTTGCCCTTGAACTGAGCTAAAAACCACGGGGCTTTGGCGCCATGCTTTATCTCTACACACCTTGCGCCAAAACCCGGGGTCTCTGACTGCGAAAGAACCTCAAGGCCTGTAATGGTGCCTTTGTCATCAATACCAACAAGCATCTTAATCTCCCCGGAATATCCCATACCAATAGCAGATAGGACATACCCGATAGACTTTCTTCCATTATAGCACTGATAATAATCGCCGCCGCTAAAACTCTTTTTATCATACTTATCAGCCTCAGGCATTATCTCCTTTAGCGCCTGGTTAACTTCCTTATCCTTCTGCGCAGCGATAAGAGGCTTTGTTATGCTGTTTACACCGCCTAATACCAGGGCCGCCGCTATACAGACTATCGCGAGAACCACAACAAAACGTAACATTATTTATCCCCTCCCAAATCTTCCGGGCCTTGTATGCCTTTCTATTATTGGTGTTGCCGCGTTCATTATCAATATTGCATAACATGCACCCTCAGGGTAGCCACCCCACTTTCGTATCGCGAATGTAAGCACTCCGCACATAACACCAAATACAATCTTACCTTTTTTTGTAATAGGTGATGTCACATAATCTGTTGCCATAAAAAAAGCCCCGAGTATAAGGCCCCCGCTCATCATATAAAATAGCCCATCACCTTGGAAAAAGCCTTTTCCCATGAACACCCAACTCAGAAATCCTACTGTAAGAATAAAACTAACTGGTATGCGCAGGCTTATATAGCGTTTATACAGGAGGAATAACGCGCCCGCTATCAGGGCTACTGTGCAGATCTCTCCTATGCAGCCACCTCTATTACCAAGAAATAGGTCAAAATACGAGGGATTTGGCAGGCCAAAATTGTGCCTTATATTAGTAAGCGGAGTTGCCGCTGTCAAGGCATCCGTGCTCCAGCGCGGATTTTTAAAAGTAACCATATACGTCGGCCACGATGCCATTAAAAACGCCCTTGCCGCAAGCGCGGGATTAAATATATTTCTTCCAAGCCCCCCGAAGGCCTGCTTCACGATTGCTATAGCAAAGACCGCTCCTACGCAGATCGCCCAGGCCGGCATATCAGGTGACACATTATATGCCAGTAAAAGGCCTGTTAATGCCGCGCTGCCATCACTTATAACAACTGGCATCTTTCGTAACTTCAATATAACAGCCTCTGTTACAACGCAAGTTAAAATAGAGACTATAATAAGATAGAGCGCTCTTAACCCATAGGCATATACACCCCATAATCCCGCTGGGACCAGCGCTATAAAGACAGACCACATAATCTTCTTGACAGATTCACCTGAATGAATATGCGGAGAGGATGTAACGTATATCATATCTGACATGCTATACTCCTTTTCGCGTGCTTGATTAACTGTACAAGCGGTATATGTGACGGACAGACATAGCTGCAGCAACCGCATTCTATACAGTCTGTCGCGTTCAATGTAGTCGCTATATCAAAATGGCCGCGCTCTGCGGCGCGGGCAATATCTGCAGGTATAAGATTAACAGGACAACTCTCCTCGCATTTTCCGCAGCGGATACAATAGTCCTGAGTGGTAATACGCGCGGATTCTCTGCTTAATACCAAGATACCTGAAACCGCTTTTACTACCGGTACATCAGTCGCGTACTGTGCTATCCCCATCATGGGCCCGCCGATTATTAGCTTTCCGAGTTTTCCTTTTATGCCGCCGCAATGCTTTATAATATGTGAAACAGGCGTTCCCACTTTCACTAATAGATTATCAGGCTCTGCTATCGCGTCGCCTGTTACGGTAATGGCCCTCTCGTAAAGCGGTTTATCACGATAAACCGCTTCATATATCGCGTAAGCGGTCTGTACATTTTCAACTATACATCCCACATCAAATGGAAGTTTTAACGGGGGCACCTCTCTTCCTAAGATAGCTTTTATAAGCTGCTTCTCTCCGCCCTGAGGATATTTTGTGCGCAATGTAATTATTCGTATTGCGTATTGCGTCGTGCGTCGTGCGTTAAGAGCGGACCGCATCGCGGATATGGCCTGGGGCTTATTATCTTCTATGGCTATTATGCCATTTTGTATACCTGCAGCCTTCATGATAAGAAGGGCGCCTCTTAAAATATCCTTTGGGTTTTCTTGCATCATCCTGTCATCACATGTAAGATAAGGTTCACATTCAGCGCCATTCAATATAAGAGTATCTACATGCTTATTTTTTGGGGGATTAAGTTTTACATGCGTAGGAAACGCCGCTCCGCCTAAGCCAACAATACCGCAGGAACGGACAGTATTGATAATTTCACCGGGGTCAAGACTATCCACGTCCTTGTAAAGGCTTGGGCCTTTTTCCGACTCAGCCTTGCCATCTGGTATTATCACAACAGAATCACAGGCGCCGGCTATTGGATGATGTGTCTTTTTTATTGCCTTTACCCTGCCCGATACAGGAGAATGGATAGGTGCGGATATTAATTTTTCGCTCTCTGCTATAAGCATACCTGTCTCTACCAAATCTCCTGGCTTAACTAGCGGCACGCATGTAGTGCCTGCATGCTGTAACAAAGGTATCATCAGCTCTTCTGGTAAGCCAACGCGGGTTATAGGCTTATCCTGCGTAAGTTCTTTATTGCACTTTAAATGAACACCGCCTTTAAATGTTTTTCTTAGCACAACCTGCCTCTTCGCTGTTTGGTTACTATTAAATACCTATTACCCCGGCACCTGGGCAATATCCTCTTTTCTTGATGTTCTTCGTATGCCAAAAACCCCTGATAAGATAAATACCAGGCCCACAATAAGTAGTATATAAAAACTACTTATAAATTCCGCTAACACCGCTGATAAGAGCATAAAGACCAGATAAGCCAAATGCATAACCGCTTCCAGCGATGAGAATACCCTGCCATGGGCTTCTTCCGGTATAAGTTCATGTACAATAGTATTGGACGAAATAATAATAGGTGATACAACCGCTCCAAAAAAGAAGGCTATAACCGCTGCCATGAAAAAACTCTCTAATGTGCCTACCAAGATTACAAACTGTACCAGGAATACGCCGCCTAAGATAAGGCTTAAAAATATCGCTTTTACTTTTGAAAACCTCTCACCTATCTTGCCATAGATAAGCGCACCACAAAAAAGGCCCGAACCAAAAAACATTATCAATAGCCCAAGGTCCCGCGTAATACTTGCCAGTGTATTCTGTATAAAAACAATCACCACGACCTGGCTGGCACCTATACCACTCGCTAGAACAAAGAGCAGGCCTATTACAAAATGCATCTTGCGGTACGCTATTATATGCTTTACACCATTCTTTATCTCTACAAAGACAGATTGCCGTATTATCTCTTTTACATTACGCCCGATTTCACGGATACTCTCTTTGGCCTCGTTTACCACCTCTCTCTTCTTTATCAACGATACCAACAAGGCCGAAATAAAAAACGTAAAACCGTCGATGAGAAGCGCACCTCTTACCCCTACCGATGGCAGGGAGACAATAATACCCCCTACACCAAACCCGAGCGCGGACGCTATCATCCCTGTAGTATGCATCAGAGAATTTGCCTTAAGCAACTTATCTTCCGTAACCATCCTGGGCACTATCGACATCTTCGCGGGGATAAAAAACCGCGTTACTGAAAATATCAAAAAGACAATGATATAAACCGGAAAAACTGGTTTGAGCGCTGGAACGAATACCCAATAAAGCACTATACTGAATACAAGCAGGCCTCTTGTCAGGTCTGATATTACCATGGTCCATTTTTTGGACCAGCGGTCACAATACACGCCCGCAACAGGGCCTATCACAAAAACAGGTATTATAACAAAAATAAATAATTTTGCCAGTTCATATGCTGAACCCGGCGCCCGCTGTGACACCAAACCAACCAGTGCCATCATAGCGAACTTATCGCCAAACTGGGAGATTATCTGGCCTAGCCATAAAAATAAAAAATTCGGCTCTTTTAGGACTTCTCTTAATTTAGGCATATTATTTGGAGCTGGCGAGTGGAATCGAACCACCAATCCGCGCATTACGAATGCGCTGCTTTACCATTGAGCCACGCCAGCTTATTAGCTATTATTTTACTTAGTATATATTATATACAACTAAAAATCAAATAAAAAAAGGGGCGTAAATACGCCCCTTTAAATGGTGCCGAGAATCAGAATTGAACTGATGACGCAGGGCTTTTCAGGCCCTCGCTCTACCGACTGAGCTATCTCGGCATATAAATACTGATGGCGGGGACGACGGGATTCGAACCCGCGATCCTCAGATCGACAATCTGATGCGTTGAGCCAGCTACGCTACGTCCCCGCGCTTATATGATATGCAATTATACGACCAAAAATCAAATTATTGATGGCCTGCCACGTACTTAAGCGAAGCGTATAGTACATGGTGGGCGGTGTAGGAGTCGAACCTACGACCTCCTGTGTGTAAAACAGGCGTTCTAACCAACTGAACTAACCGCCCAC
>CAZGAS010000014.1:12437-24650 GCA_964523875.1 uncultured Planctomycetia bacterium
CTACGACCTCCTGTGTGTAAAACAGGCGTTCTAACCAACTGAACTAACCGCCCACTTATTTATTCCTGAGAGCCATCCCTCAATCCTTAGATCTCAGGCATGTGTCTGAAATCACTATATTAAAAGTACCTAATGGTAACGTATCTTATTGCGCTATATTATAAAAAAGCTGTCCTGATACCAGTGTTTCTATGCATCTAAAAGAGTGTATATTATCCACAAAGAGTGGAGTCTTGTCAACTCTTTTTAGCCCTTTGGAAGCGCGGTCATTGTAAAGACCATGACAAATAGCGCGACTGTCTCAATAACACCGAGCACCATGATATAATTTCCAAAACCCTTGCCTGTCTCTGTCAGGGCATCTGCCGCGCTAGCACCCGCTCTTCCCTGCATCCAGGCTGAAAAACCCAACGCGATACCCGCTGCCGCGCCTAATATCATCTGAAAGACATAGGAATCAGGTGACAGGTTAGCTGTCTTTATCTGGTTTTTCAGGATAAAACCATATATCGTCTGTGATAGCGGCGCTCCTACAAACGCTATAAGTATAAATGGCGCCATCTTATTCTGCACAAACGCCTTTTTCCATGCCCCTATTGCCGCCATGCCCGCGGCGCCTGTTCCGAGCGCTGAACCAATCGCGGCAAATGTTAATGAAAACCCCATGTCTCCGAAACCTTGTATCATATTATTGCTCCTCCTCTTTTATAATATTTACAACTTAATCCTTAATCCTGAGCATTTATTCTTTAAACGGCGCATACTCTTTTCCTGACCACTCCATGCTCATCTGGCCTGAAAACTCGAGCATATTCAACCTTACACCATGTACAATAACAGCCATAAAACCTAAGATAATATTCAGGCCATGCCCAAGAAAGAGTATTAGGGCTGCCCCGAGACTAGTTAGTATCGAATCAAAGCCAACTGAAGCTGCCATGCCATTAAAAGTACTTGCCAGTACTACAGACGCATAGCCAACCGCGAATAATCTAAGATACGATACAACATCTCCGAAAGAGCTTATTATCTTTAACGGTACATCTGCTAACGAGGCCCCGATGCCTTTTAAAATATTTTTTTGCGGGCTGGTAAAAAACAGTACGAGCCCTATGCCAACCATAAGAAGATAGGGCGCAAAACCCGGAAATGGCCTTGCTACTACAAGCACCCCAGCGATAAAGTACAGGCCCCATAAAATAAATACCCACCCCAGCTCAGATAGCGCTTTTAAGGAGTTCAGGTATCTAAATCCAAGAATAAGATGCGCTATGCTTAATTGTATAACCCCAATAGTAAAGCATATAAATATCATAAGATTCTGGTTATTGCCTGCGAAACT
Source organism: uncultured Planctomycetia bacterium (assembly GCA_964523875.1). Classification (GTDB taxonomy): domain Bacteria; phylum Omnitrophota; class Gorgyraeia; order JABMRG01; family JABMRG01; genus JAUVHV01. The sequence goes on from CAZGAS010000014.1 coordinate 13,780, forward strand.
GCTTATATCCTTGATAACAAAGGACCTGAGCACAGGTAACTGCGCGAAATATTCCGCGCCAAACCATGTTCCTGTAATAGCGCCCCATATAATAGTTGTAAAACTGAGCGCGTACATCAGGAAAAACGGTTGCGGAGGTGCCTTCTTTAGCTTTTTGCGAGCGATAAATGTTACTACAAAAAAAAGCATGCCATAGCCCGCATCACCAATAAGCATCGCGAAGAAGAGGCTGAAAAAAAGCAGGAACCAAAGGCTTATATCATACTCCGCGTAACCAGGGACTGTGTTCATAAAACTGAACACAGGCTTGATTATCTCTATCCATCTGGGGTTTTTAATAAAAGTCGGTACCTCGTCCATCCTATCAGGCTCTTCGATAAGATAGCCCGCTTTATGCGTATCCGCGAGGGTTGTCACTTCCGCCTGCTTGTCCTCCGGTAGAAACCCCTGCAGGTATGAAAACCCTTTCTCTGTACCCATGCCATACTGTACACCCAAAAACTTTTTGCGCTTCTCTAAATCTTTCGTATATGCCTTAATATGGATAAGCGCGTCTCTATTAGTGCTTAATATAGCCTCTATCTCCCCTGCCCTCTGCCCTAGATTCTGGTATCGTAAATGAACCTGTTTAAAATCCTCTTCAGGAAGTGATACTTTTTTAAACCCTAATTTGTCATAAGGATTCTTAGAAAAATGAGCCACATAAACATAATTCTTTTGTTGGTTGATAACATTGATATCCGTCCTATCGGCTATCTGCCGCATCTCGTTCTTGTTGAGTATGTACAGGTTTATATAGACCCCTTTCGCGACAAGTTCAACAATCTCTTTTGGATTAAATCCGCCCCATGGCTTAAAATATTCTATCTCTTCTCTTAGGCGGTCGATATCCTGCCTTGCCGCTGATAGCTCCCTGGATAATGATACTATCTCTTTGAGCTTGTCCTGGATACCTGTCGCTGCCCATGCCATTGGCTGGGCAGGCTTTTTAACCTGGTATTCCGCGAGGACAGAGATGGCTTGATGGGCCTTAGCAAGTTCGTCCTCAACATCATTCATATTCTCTGATAACGGCTTTATAATATTTTTAATGTGTACAACGCCGAGCGAGCGCAGGCTATTTAACATATCCTGCCTTCCTGCCTGCGTGACAATAAGTGTTAATTTTTTCATCTGGACAATCACTGCTTACCGCTCCTTGCTCCGCGCTGGCTATACGCTATCAAACGCGTATTATACAGATATGCATTTCTGCTCTATCTTTCTCTTAGCGATCTTGCCTGTTACAACCGCGGCTGTCTGCATATCTCCGAGCACTATATTGATTTTCCTGATATTTTCATGCGCCTGCGGGATCTTTATCTTCTCAAAGAGGTTGACCCTCTGGGCCGTTATCCTGAGCTCTTCGGCTAAGAGGGATTGCTTTTTCTTAAGCAGTTCCACCTGTATCTTAAAACTACTTGCCTTTTTCACAACCTCTACACCAAAATCTACCCAGAGCGGGGTAGAAATAAGACTATATTCCCGCTCCTTAAAATCCGTTTTTTTAAATACCTGTATATCTATACCCGCTATGTTCTCTTCTGTTGTATGCACTTTTTCTATCGCTATAAAATTTTTTATGCCTACATTTTCGGCAAAGACCTCTACCCATCTATTGGTAGAGATTGTAAGTTTTTTAATCTTTTCCTCTATCTCATCAATGGCATGGCCAGCCTTTATTATCTCCAGCTGCAGCTGCTGTTTTTTTAAGATAAGGGTAGGCAGGTATCTGGTAAATCTTTTTAAATCATCTTTTTGCCGCTTTAATTCGTTTTTTGTATATTTTAGTTTTGCCATGGCTTGGTTTTACTTGTCACTTCTGTTCGGTGGGCCAGAATTTCTCAACCAGCTCTGTACGGAAATTTGTCTCGTGAGGTTCAAAACAACTTGCCAATATCTTCCACCCATTATCAAGGGCCTTCTCAAGCGGAATATTTACCTTGAGATCCATCATATTAGCCTCAAATAGTTTGCCGTATTTAAGTAATTTGTTATCCCAATCACTCATCCTGAAACCCATGGCCCTTTTCTCTTCCGCGTCCTTATACTGGGCATACAACTGGATCATACCGTCCATGATTGCCCTGTGGTCTTCCCGCGTATCCTTATTAACAAGCTGCTTAAGCCTGCTTAAGGAGCCAAAGGGTTCAATGCGTCCGTTGCGAAGATAGAACTGCCCTTCTGTAATATAACCTGTATTATCAGGCACCGGATGCGTTACATCATCACCGGGCATTGTTGTTACAGCTAAAACAGTAATAGAGCCCGCGCCTTCAAAATCTACTGCTTTTTCATATCTTGAGGCAAGCTGGCTGTATAAGTCACCCGGATAGCCCCTGTTTGACGGGACCTGTTCCATTGTAATGGCCATCTCTTTTAAGGCATCCGCGAAATTTGTCATGTCTGATAAAAGGACCAGTGTCTTTTTTCCATCCAAAGCGAACTTCTCCGCTACAGCAAGGCACATATCAGGCACCATGAGCCCTTCTACTATCGGATCTGACGCTGTATGTACAAAAAATATGGACCTGCCAAGCGCACCGCCATCTTCCAGTGTAGACTTAAAATACATGTATTGGTCATACTTGAGTCCGATACCTCCTAAGATTATCAGGTCAACCTCCGCTTGTAGCGCGATTCTTGCCAGAAGCTCGTTATATGGTTCACCGGAAACAGAAAATATAGGCAGTTTCTGTGATTCCACAAGTGAGTTAAACAGGTCTATCATGGGGATATTTGTTCTTATTATATTACTTGGAATAATGCGCTTTGCGGGATTTACAACAGGGCCCGCAACCTCTATCATATTGTCTGAGAGCGATGGGCCTCCGTCACGCGGTATCCCGCTTCCATTAAATATCCTGCCCAGAAGGTTAGATGAAAACCCGACCTGCATAGGGTGGCCTAAAAACTTCACCTCATTGCCTGTTGAGATTCCCCTAGAGCCTTGAAATGCCTGCAGATAAACCATATCCTTATCCAGCCTTATCACCTGGGCAAGCGAACTGCCGTGTGGCGTAGAAACCTGGGCAAGCTCTTCGTATGCCACCCCCTCCGCGCGTACCGCGATAACATTTCCCACTATGCTTAATATTTTAGTGCATACTCTTTGCATAAGATTCTTCCTTTAACAAGCTTTCTACCTTCTCCTGTTGTTGTTTAAATTGCTGCGTACCCCACGCGGCATAATTCCAATCTATACACGCCTGCCTAAGGCTATAGAATAACTGGCGGGCGTCCTTCTTATCTTTTATTAGAAACTCTCTCTCTAATACACCCTTAACCAGGAACATGAATACATACTCCTGACGCTCGGTTGAGGTTGCTGAATCAACAGGGTCAAAACCATTTTGCTGCATATATACAACATCCAGGAATTCTGACTTAAGGTAGGCCTCAAAGTCCTCTGCTGATGTGCCCTCTTCACCGACCACCTTCATCATCTGGCTAACCTGGTCCCCTTTAAATAATATCTGTTTCGCGCTATCAACCAATTCCTGCGATATAGCGCTCTTGTATTTAGACCAGCTTTCAAGGGGATCTACAGACGGAAATTTGCGCGCGTCTGCCCTGTCGCGCGATAGGCCGTGAAAAGCACCCACAACCTTAAGCGTTGCCTGTGTTACGGGCTCTTCAAAACTGCCGCCCGCAGGGCTTACTGTACCACCTATTGTAAGGCTGCCAACACTGCCGTCATGAAGCCTCACACTACCTGAACGCTCGTAGAACTGCGCTATCCGGGATTCCAAATACGCTGGGTAAGCTTCTTCTCCGGGAATCTCTTCCAAGCGGCCCGATATCTCCCGCATGGCCTGTGCCCAGCGCGATGTAGAGTCCGCGAGCAAGAGAACACTTAAACCCATCTGCCTATAATACTCCGCGATAGTCGCTGCTGTATATACTGAGGATTCTCGCGCCGCTACCGGCATAGATGATGTATTGCATATAATAATCGTCCTGTCCATAAGCGCCTTACCTGTGCGCGGGTCCTTAAGCTTTGGGAATTCTCTTAAGGTCTCGACAACCTCTCCCGCGCGTTCTCCACACGCCGCGATAACAACAATATCAATCTCCGCGTAACGGCTTGTAAGCTGTTGCAGCACTGTCTTGCCCGCCCCAAAAGGGCCCGGTATGCAATATGTGCCGCCTTTAGCAACAGGAAAGAACGTGTCTATAATACGTATCCTGGTAGAGAGCGGTTCTTTAGGCGCTAGTTTTTCACTGTAAGCTGTTATGGGTATTTTTACGGGCCAGTCAAAGACCATGCTCACGTTGGTTGCCTTACCCTCGCGGTCTTTTATCTTAGCTATAGTATGTTCTACTATATAATCATCCTCAAGCGCTATATCATCTATTACATATTCATCCCTCATGTAGAAAGGGACCATAATCTTATGCTTAAATATACCTTCATGCACATGGCCTAACACGCTTCCCGCGATTACACGCTCGTCTTTTTTCGCGTAAGGTGTGAATTTCCATTTTTTCGTCAATGATATAGCGCCAAGCTCCCTGCCAATAGGCAAAAAGAACCCAAATTTCGCTGCCAACTCCGGGAGGGGGTTCTGCAATCCATCATATATCTGCGACAAGAGCCCGGGTCCTAGCTGCACAGATAGCATCTGGCCGGAAAACTCAATCTTATCGCCGACTTTTATGCCTTTGGTTATCTCAAAGACCTGTAAAAACGCGATATCTCCCTCTATCTTGATGACCTCTGATTTAAGCCTTTGGTTATCTCTTAAAACATAGCCTACCTCATTCTGTAGAATATCATCCCTGAACCGTACCTGTATCATATTGCCGTTAATAGCGACTATCTCGCCGTTCTTCTTAGTCATAAATTACCTCGCAAGCCTCTTTAAAAACTCTCATGCCTTCATCCTTATTAAACATCTCGAATCTCTCCAGAATCTGTAGTTTTAAAAAATAGATAATCAATATATTAATATCAAAATAGCAGCCGAGCGTAAGCTCATCAAGTATGGACCACTCTTTTTTGGCAAGTTCCCGCTCCATCAAAAGCGGCGTCTCCTGCTTAAAAACAGATACCATAGAATCAGGCAACTTTTCCTCAGGCGTCTTTTGCCGTATCTTTCTCGCTTTGCTGAGGTCACCCCTCAAACAAGAGTCGAGCTTTTTCCATTGCCTGAGAATGCGCTGGTTATCGAACAGCATCATAGCGCTATTAATATCTGCTCTCTGTAGTATGGTAAACTCAGGCAAGCTGACCCACTTACCGCATTCCTTTAAAAACTCTTTCTTGAGAATCCCCGGCTTTTCATCAAGCAGCAATAATGGTAACGAGGAGACGAGATAATAGTATTTATTTAGCATTCTTATCTTCTTGCTTTGGTTCAACTCCACGGCCTGATTTTTGCTTGCCGCGTTCGCTTGCCACATGAAGGCCCAGGTCAATGTCTAAGGCATCTACAAGCTTTGGGTTTAGATAACGCTTAAAACCTTCCGCTATCGCCTGATCTGTAAAATCAAGATAGGAATTCTTGTCGCGTTCGCCGATTCGAAAGCCTTTCTCTATGCCATTACCCGCTTTTAATAAAACCTTTTCCCGCGCTTCTTTTCTAAGCGATGAAAAGAGCCTCTTCTCTAAGGCCTGCTTGTCAGCGGCGCTGACAACTACCTCTATATCCATAATGCCTTTTTTAATACAGTGCTCCACGGCCTGTAAGATAATATCCTGCAACACTGTGGGATTAAGTTCATCCTGAACATTCTTTTTCACAACCCTGGCAAAAAACTCTGTTACCCTGCCACGCAGGGTAAGCAGTGAATCCCTCGCGGCCTGCTTTAGCGCCTGTTCCGACGATACCTTAAAGCTCTCCGCCTCTTTCTGTGCCTTTGCTATTATATCCTGTGATTGTTTCTGTGCCTGGTCAATAATATTCTTAGCCTGGTTATTCGCGTCCGTAACGATTTTCGCCGCCTCATTTTCGGCTTGCTCTACTCCGTCTTTTTTTATCTTATCAATAAGATTTTTTAGTTCCATTGTCATAATAGGCTCCGTTTATCTCTTTAAGCCCGTGAACCGGGTTTTACAAGGGGCTTCTTCGCTTTGCACAGCGGGCACCTCTGTTGCGTGTAGGTCTTTATCCGTATCTTCTTGATACTTTCTGTGTGTATTTTTCCGAAAGGATTGCTTTGAGCGCTTCTATCTATCAGGGCAGCAATACCTACTATCCTTGGTTTATACGGTTTTAGCGCCTCTATAACATCCTTAACAGACCTGCCTGTAGTCACTACATCTTCCGCTATCAGAATGCGTTCTCCTTTTTCGATATTAAACCCCCTGCGAAGTTGCATCTTGCCGTCTTTTCTTTCTGTAAATATGGCCCTTACTCCGAGAGCACGAGCTAATTCATGCGCGACAATGATACCTCCATACGCCGGCCCTACAACAAGGTCTATCTTTGTGTATTTAAATTTTTCCGCGAGCCGCTTGCAGAGCTCTTCCGCATAAGCGGGATAACGTAACAACAACGCGCATTGCAGGTATTGCTCGCTATGCAGTCCGCTGGATAACAAAAAATGGCCTGTTAAAAGGGCGTTTGCTTTTTCAAGCATCTCCAGGATATCGATATGCTTCATTCTCCTCCTTTGCCTAGTTTCGGTATAGAATAAACCTTAGGCGTGATTTTGTCAAGAATATATCTAATGCTTAATACTGCGGGTATGCAAGTAAGGGTTTGTTTTACCTGCCATGCGGCAAGCGCCGCACATAGGAATCATATATTCGAGATCTCACATAAGATATCTTTAGCCGCGCACAAAGGTTTCTTTGCCTGCGTAATGGGCCTTCCTACTACTATATAATCCGCGCCGTATGATACAGCCAGCTTTGGCGTCATGGTTCTTTTTTGGTCCTGCGTATCAGACTCTTTCATCCTTACACCTGGTGTCACAATAACAAATTTAGGCCCACAGGACTTTCGGATAGCCTTTATCTCCTGGCCTGAACATACAACGCCGTCTAAACCACTCTTTTTCGCGAGCATGGCCAGCTTCCTTGCCTGGGGTAACGGGTTTGCGTTAACACCAATCATAAATAGGGCCTCTTTATCCAGGCTTGTTAAAACCGTTACCGCCAGTACAAGCGAGTTTTTTTTCTTTGCCTGCGCCGCATGTTGCATCATTAGGCTACCGCCGGAAGCATGCACATTAGTCATAAAAACCCCCATTGCGCAAGCCTGCCTCACTGCTTGAAAAACCGTGTTTGGTATATCATGAAATTTCAAATCCAAAAACACCTTTGCGTGTTTTTTGTGTATCATCTTTACCGCATCGGGGCCCACCTTTGTAAAAAGCTGGCTGCCAATCTTAAATATCTTAACCGCGGGATAAAGCTCGTCAACAAGCCGTGTTGCTTCAGCGAGATTATTAACATCAAGCGCTACTATGAGCCGTTGTTTCATATCTTCAGCCTTCCTGTCAGGTCTTGCACACTCTTTAACTTGTTTCTCTTCAAATAATCACCGATACCGTTAATAATATTTGTTATTATCTGGGGATTAACAAAATTAGCCGTACCGACCTGAACAGCGCTCGCGCCGCACAGCAAAAACGCCAACGCGTCTTCTGTGCTCATGATACCGCCCATACCGATAATCGGCACCTTGACAGCCTGGTATACCTGCCAGACCATATATAATGCCACTGGCTTTATCGCCGGCCCGCTTAAACCTCCTGTGATATTACCCAGTCGCGGCCTATATGTCACAATATCAACATCCATACCTATCAGCGTGTTAACAAGTGATATAGCGTCTGTTCCCGCGTCTTCCGATGCCTTTGCGATATCTGTAATATCCGTTACGTTCGGTGAAAGCTTGGTAATCACTATCTTTTTTGTAGCCTTTTTGACAGCGCGCACTATCTCCGCTGTCTCTTTTGCGTCCTGCGCGAATAACCGTGCCCTGCCGTGGTGTACGATGTTGGGACAGGAGATATTAATCTCTATAGCGTCCACTAGCGCGTTGTCGAGTCTTTTAGCCAGCTCTCTATATTCTTTCTTTTGCCTGCCTGCGATACTGACAACTATCCTGGTGTCTAAATCTTTAAGCCCGGGGAGCTTATTTACAAGAAAATCTTCTATGCCCTCGTTTTGTAACCCAATAGCGTTAAGCATGCCTGCTGTTGATTCCCAGATACGCGGCGGTAGATTGCCTTTTAAGGGTTTTAAGGTTATCGACTTGGTAACAATAGCTCCGAGATCGGATATGTTCACAAGCTCTTTATACTCCTTGCCATAGCCAAAGGTTCCGGACGCGGCCATAACAGGGTTGTTAAGCTTTAAGCGGCCTATCCTTACAGCCGATCCACTCTGCTTTACCCCCATACTATCTCCTCTAAGTCAAAGACAGGGCCATCCTTGCACACCCGCTTATAGCCGGCCTTTGTCTGAACAACACACCCAAGGCAGGCCCCAACTCCACAGCCCATCCTCTCCTCGAAGGATGCTTGTGCCTGAATAGTATAATGCCTCGCGATTGCCGCTACAGCCTTAAGCATGCCGGAAGGCCCGCACACATACAATCCGACTTCTGGGCCATATTCCGCTATAGTGATACCTTTTGTATGTTTTTTCGTCAATGCGGTAGCACTTTTGCGCAGGTCAAACTGCTCAATAACGCTTTCCAGCACAGCTGTGACAAGGCCCTTTTTTCCTTCTGAACCATCCTCCGTAACAACAATCACCTTCGCCCCTATATCGCGTAACTCTCTTTTACATATTATAAAGTCTTTGGTCCTGGCGCCCAATATCACGGTTATAGTACGTTTTCTAAACCTCGCGAGATTATCAGCAAGAGCTACTAAGGGGGCTATGCCCATGCCTCCGGCGATTAAGATAAAATTAGATTGGCCCTTTGGCACCTTGAACCCATTACCAAGAGGGCCTATGACATCAAGGTATGCCCCTTTAGAGCGCCTTGACATAAGCTGGGTGCCCTTTCCTTTTATTTTGTATAAAAGTTCTATAATATTTGGGTTTGATCCAATGCGGTGTATACTGATAGGACGCCTTAACAATGGATCGTAATCACTGCCTGCTTTAATATGCAAAAACTGACCCGGTTTTATAGGGATATTAAGCTTGCCTAAATTAAGAACCATCTTAAAGTGCGAGCTCGCTATCTCTTTATTAAGAAGTATCTTTGCCTGTATCTGCTTCATCTTCTCTCTTTCGAGCTTCTCTTTTGCCCCACAACCTGGTTAAAATAGTTCCGCTGGTATTGATGCCGGCAAAACCGGTGTCTTATTGTTAAAGATGTCCACTGTGCCGAATTCACCATCATAACCTGGATTGATTATAAGGTCTCCGGCACGCACCTTGACAATGGCCTGTAGCAGCCTATCTGATAAGCACGACGCCAAGTCTGTTACCGGCGCGTGAAGCAATACCTCGAATTCGTTTCCAAAATGCTCTACCACTCTTGTATATTCTTGCTGTACACCTTTAGTCTGTACGCCTTTTTGGTGTGCTTTAGCTATTATCTCCTGCAACGGAACCATCCGCTTAAATGGCACGGCGTTCTCCGGTATAAACCCATCAGGCCTGTCAGCTAAGTCATCTACCCTGCTCATTACCCCTACTGTAAGGGGTCTTTTGCATTTAGGACAAATACCATTATGCTCTTTAGTCTGTTCTGGTGAAAACCTGATACCACAGTCTCTATGACCATCAAAGTGGTACTTGCCTTCTTCCGGGAAAAACTCCACAGTAAAAAGCATCTTCTTTTTTGCCTTATTCCTTATTGCTTCTATTACACCGCTATAGCTCATCTCTGTATCAAAAACATTTACTTCACGTCCAAGTTTCGCGGGAGAATGGGCATCTGAATTAGATATAAGGGTATATTTATCCAAGGCACTTATGCGCCAATTCATTGCCGGGTCAGAGCTCAAGCCTGTTTCAAGCGCGTAAATATTTTTTGTCTCTTCTTCAAAGCATTCTTCGATAGTATCGAAACCTGATCTTGAACCAAACAGGCTAAACCATGGCGTAAATATATGCGCTGGTATGATAAGGCAATCCGGTGATATGTCAAGACAAAGCTTGACAAGGTCTTTAACATCAAACCCGAAGATAGGCCTGCCATCAGAAAGAATATTACCTCGTTTCCCCAGCGCGCTGCTTATCTTTTCCGCTGAGTCAAGATCAGGGGCGAGAAGAATAGTATGTATCCGGCGGCCGCGCCCATACTTGCTGTACATGTTACTAACCTCGGCAGTAAACATAAACTTGGCACTGTTATATTCGTACAACCCGCTTGGGAGCTGCTTAAGCTTGCCCCTTAATTCCTTAAGCCACGCCGGATGAGTAAAATCACCTGTACCTATCAGATCAATGCCCTTTAGTTTGGACCATTGTGAGAGGTGCTCCAAATCCATCGCCGGGCTTGTAGCGCGGCTGTATTTCGTGTGAATATGAAAGTCCGCTGAAAACCTCATACCCGCTCCCTTGCTGTATAGACTAGTTTACCGCCAAATATTGTATAAACAGGCTTGCCCTTTAAGCGCCTATTTATAAAGGGAGAGTTGTGTGATTTTGAAAGTATCTCTTGCTTGGTGAATACCCACTTCCGCGCCGGATCTATAATCACGACATCCGCATCACTGCCTTCGGATAAAGAGCCTTTTTTCGTACCAAGTATCTTTGCTGGATTCGCTGACAGTACCTCGGCAATTCTTTGCCAATCCATGATGCCCGTATGCAGCAACTCTGTTATCGTGACAGCTAATTCTGTTTCAAGCCCTATTACGCCAAAAGCGGCGCGCTCAAACTCTATATCTTTCTCATTATCTGTATGCGG
>CAZGAS010000014.1:24750-27363 GCA_964523875.1 uncultured Planctomycetia bacterium
TTACGCCAAAAGCGGCGCGCTCAAACTCTATATCTTTCTCATTATCTGTATGCGGGGCGTGGTCCGAGACAACCGCGTCGATTGTCCCGTCAGCCAAAGCCTTTTTGATAGCGGACACATCTTCCTCCCCGCGCAATGGCGGATACATCTTCATATTAGTATCGAAATCTATTACATCTAATTCTGAAAGCGCGAAATAATGGGGACATGTCTCCGCTGTTACGTGTATTTTTCTTTTTTTCGCTTTTCGCACTATCTCCACGCTCTCTTTACAGCTTACATGAGCAATATGAATACGCGCGCCCGCTTTTTCCGCTACAGCGATATCACGTTCTACACGTTTAAATTCTGATTCCTTTGATATGCCGCGTAAGCCCATGCGCGTAGAGGTCAGGCCGCAATTAACATCGCCATCTGCCGAAAGAAGCCTATCTTCGCAGTGGCACATCACAACCATAGACTGTTTTTTTGCCTGCTGCATAGCCTTTAATAGTACTTTCTCATCGTCTACAGATGCTCCGTCATCTGTTATAAGTATTACCCCTTTAGACCTTAGCCCTGCTAAATCGACCAACTCATGACCTTTTCTGCCTCTTGTAATCGCTCCTGCTATTAAAACATTCGCCTTGGCAGTGCTGTCTATGATCTTCCCCAGGAGAGTAACCGCCTGGGGAGAATCTATGCATGGGGTTGTGTTGGGCATGGCGGCTAAAGACGTAACTCCGCCTTTTAGTGCCGCAAGTGTAGCGCTGGCTATGGTCTCTTTGTCTTCACGTCCCGGTTCACGAAGATGCACATGCATATCAACGAGCCCGGGCAATATTACACATCCGCGCGCGTCTATCGTCTGCCCTGCCTTTGTGTTAATAGCCCTTGAAATGCTTTTGATCTTGCCTTTTTCAATAAGCATATCACAGGCCCTGTCTGCCTTGCTTAGCGGATCAATAATCCGTCCATTTTTTATTAATATACTCATTGTACGCGCCTTGCCTGTGATATTAAAAACAGGACCGCCATGCGAATCGCTATGCCGTTTGTTACCTGTTCTAATATCACTGAATTCGTTCCATCCGCGACCGCGCTTGATATCTCTATGCCGCGGTTGATCGGACCGGGGTGCATTACTATTATACCCTTCTTTGCTTTTTTTAACCTCTCCTCTGTAACCGCGAAGTTTTTAAAATACTCCAACTGCATGGGGAAGGCAGCGCCTGCGTCCCGCTCAAATTGCATGCGCAACACATTAACCGCGTCTGCTTTCTCTAACGCGTTGGCTATATTATACGTAACGCTGACACCCATCTTCTCTATCTCCGAAGGGATTAAGAGTTCCGGCGCGCACACAGTAACCTTCGCGCCCAATTTTGTCAAGCCCCATATATTAGAACGAGCTACCCGTGAATGCGCTATATCACCTACTATGCTGACGTTTAAGCCTTTTATGCTGCCAAGCTTTTGCTTTAATGTAAATATATCCAATAGCGCCTGTGTCGGATGCTCATGCCACCCGTCCCCGGCATTTACCACGCTTATATCCACGTGACGGGCAAGCATGGCTGCCGCGCCTGAGGCATTGTGCCTAACAACAATTACATCGGCCTTCAGCGCCTGTATACTTAGCCCTGTATCAATCAGTGTCTCACCTTTTTTTACACTCGACGTCTCTGTAGCGATATTTATTACATCCGCGGAGAGCCGCTTGGCGGCTATCTCAAAGGATACCCTTGTGCGCGTAGACGGCTCATAGAAAAGATTAACTACTGTTTTGCCCCGCAACGCGGGGACTTTTTTGATGCCGCGGGTAGAGACCTCCTTAAAAGACTCCGCTGTCGATAGAATAAGTTCTATCTGTTCAGCGCTTAAATTCTCCAGACCTAACAGGTCTTTCTGGTTCCACTTTATCATAACATATCCTTTTTATCCTGGACACAAACCTGGTCTTTTTTGTCGATCTCGTGAAGCGTTACCACCACTGTCTCTTGCTGTGATGTCGGTATATTCTTTCCTACATAATCCGCGCGTATCGGAAGCTCCCTGTGGCCCCTATCTACAAGAACTGCTAATTGTATAGATTGAGGCCTGCCAAAATCAATAAAGGCGTCAAGCGCCGCTCGGATCGTCCTTCCTGTATATAATACATCATCCACCAGGATAATATGTTTGCTCGAGACGTCAAAGCCTATCTTTGTCTCGTGTACTACCGGCTGTGAATCCGCTATCATCAGATCGTCTCTATACAGCGTAATATCTAAAAGGCCTAATGGCAATTTAGCGCCTTTAAGCTTCTCAATAATAGAAACCAGGCGATGCGCCAGGTATTCTCCTCTCGTGCGAATGCCAACAACAGCGAGCTCACTGGAGCTCGCGTTATGCTCTAGTATCTCGTGCGCGATGCGCTTTAAGGCATTCTCAATAGACTGCTTATCCATTATCTCTCTTATCTTATCGCGCATTATAATATTCCTTTGATCTCGCGGATATTAGCCCTCTCGTGCGGGAAGGTTAATTCCCGCATAAAAAAGCCCGCATAAATTATGCGGGTTATATCATTATATATTTTCTTCATCTCTTCTCCCTTGTTGGCCTCTCCGGACCAGCTTAAAAGGTTATTAT
>CAZGAS010000015.1:0-7278 GCA_964523875.1 uncultured Planctomycetia bacterium
ATTCATGCAAAAATACATAAAGATATAAAAACAATGATGCAGGATCAGATTAATGAGGAATTTAATATGCAAATAGGCGCTAAACGCTATGAAAGAACTATCTCAAGGCGTGACAAACGTATTGGCTACAGGCCTCGTACCTATGAAATGCTAGGCGGACATATAGCCGATCTTAAGATACCTAGAGCCAGAAAACTAGATATAAGATTTACTGTATTTGATATGTGGGAAAGAGTTCAATCTAAGGTATTGAATGCTATGTTAATAGCATACCTTTTAGGTAAGAGCTCCACTACTGCCCAGGATATAATAGAATCATTCGGTCAAAGCAGATTCTCGAGAAGCTATCTACAGAGACTGGTTAAAAACTTTGAGATAAGACTAAAAAGATATCAAGAAAGAAAGATCAATAAAAACTACCCCTATGTCTTTATAGATGGCATGGCTGTTAAAGTACGCGATATATACCTTAAAGAAAAGATAGTCATATTTGCCCTTGGAATGGATAAAAAGCACAAGATAGACCTTTTAGGCTGGGTAGTCTCTGATTCTGAAGATGAGGCATCTGTAAGGAGCTTATTGATAGACTTAAAGAACAGAGGCCTTGAAGTGCCGGATATGTTTACATCAGATGGCTCAGGCGGTATAAGAGCAGCCTTAAAACTTGAATATCCGCACACGCCTTGGCAGTTATGCACCTTTCATAAGATTAAGAATATCAACGATCATCTTACTGATACGGATAACCGGAAACATATCCTAAGAGAAGCTGGTGATATATACCAGTTGTCTGAGACTAAAACAGATGCCGTTGAAAGGTTTAAAGCATTTAAGGAGAACTGGTTTAATAAAGAGCCTGAAGCTGTGAGGCTATTCTCAAGAGGTTTTGAACACACACTTCGTTACTTTGATCAACCTAAAGATATGTGGGTATCTATAAGAACCAATAATGTAGCGGAACAGTTTATAGGTAAGCTGAGAAGCTGGTTATCTAAATTCAATTACTTTCAGGGAAAAACAAATCTGGAATTAGCCATATATACGTATCTTTGCTATAAAAATGGGGAGCTTATACCTGAGGTTAGAAATGAGATTAATCTTCAAAAGAACACACTTTTAGTTGCATGATCCGTATTCTAATGAATAAGCTTGAGCTTGAGGCGCACAAGGCGCATCTCCTTGCTAAGATAGGATATCTCTTCTGTTAGGCTCTCTGCTATATTGGACTGATGGGTTATCTTTTCCTGCCACTTAGAAACCTCTTCTATCATATCGCTTGATTCGGAATTCTGTTCAACCAGCTTATTTAACTTTGATATCATTCTGTTCGTCGCAGTAAGTGAGGCCTCTTTAAGCCTAAGTTCAGCGCTAAATTCCATAATCTTCTGCTTCAGCTCTATTCTATAGGGATCAAACTGCCTGTCAAGATCTTTTATCTTTGTTAATATATCCTTTTTTTCCGCGTTAAGCCCTCTTTTTAAAGTCAGCACCTTTGACCTGGCCTCGTTCTCCTTGCTGCTCAGATCTGACTTTAAACCTGCTATCTTCTCATCCAATTCAGCTTTTTTCTTAAGAATATCGCCGAAAGAGGCATCCTGAGCAAGCACTTCCTGTCTTATCTCGCTTGCAGAGCTGAATTCAAGCGGATACTGACAACCTGTTACCAATAACAGGGCTAGAGCGGATATAAGTATTCTAAAAACCATATTAGCCTCTTTTTTAGAAGAGTCGTAAAAATCAGGGGCCCTTTTTTAAGGGCCCCTTCTATATCGTTACAATCGACTAAACCTATATTTAAGCTGCGCAAGCTATTTCTTCTTCATCTTGGTTATCGCATCTTCTACGAATTTACCTGCAACGTCTTTACAGCCTAAACCAAATGCAAGCCCTAACGCCAGCCCTGTCGCGGCAAGAACTATATTTATAACATTCAATATAATGCCTGTTTCTATCTTAAGCTGCTGTAGTGCCATCACTGACGCGAAGACAATAACTACAATCTGGGTTATCTGGCCAAGCAGCCTAGACTGAGTAATACCGGCATTGCTCGCAGCGGTCCTGATGACAGTACTTAAAAGCGTCGAGACAAACATGCCAAGCACAAGTATAAAGACCGAAATAATGATATTTGGTATATACCCTACAATAACGTTTAATACCTCAGCCGCAACTGTCCACTGCATCGCGTTTAAGGCAGTTATAAAGACCATAAGTACTACTAACCAATATACTAATACGCCTATCAACTCCGAAAGAGTATATTTTATGCCGCCTTTAGCAAGAAAATTACTGGTCCCTGATTTTTCAGCTAAAGTATCAAGCCTTATAAGCTTCAGGCTCCTAACAATAAACGCCTCGATAAATTTTGCTATTAACCAGCCAACAATTAGTATCAATAAAAGGCCTATTAGCTTAGGAATAAAGATACCTACCCGTGTAAGCATCTCTCTTACTGACTCCATTATTACAAAAGTCCAGTCCATATACGTGCCCCCTTTCGTTTATACCTTATAAAAAATTTTAGCACAGATGTAATTCCATGTCAAGATACCAATTTATTTAAATATGATTAATTCCTATACCACAAAATAGCTGTTTTAAAGAGTCAATCTTAATAAAAAAGGGCAATCTTTATACAAAGATTGCCCTAATAAAACTGCTTATATGTCGCAAGAAAATCTATTTCTTATCGCTATCTTCTTCCTCTTTCTTGATCGCAAGAGAATCCTTAATCTCAGAGATACCCGCTACTACAGCTACCGCTCCGCCAAGAATAAGAACAAGCATAATTAAAAACTCAATACCCAAGATAAACGCTTCGCGCCACGCGAATAAGGCAAGTACCAATCCTATAACAACCGCTACTGTGCCGCCAATAATACTTATGACTTTACCCATATTGCAAGACCTCCTGTTTTTTAAAATTATTCCTATATTTAAAATTATATCATTACCTGCAAGAATTGCAAGAAAAATATTGACATAAATTCAATTTTAAGGAATAATATCTCAATACTTTATATAATTCAATACAGTCATAACATAGGAGACAAGATGTACATTGCCGCGATAGCACGAAAAGAATTAATAGTAAATAAGGTAACTGTTTGCTTGCTGGGGATACTAAGTTTCACATTATTAACATGGTTAGGTGCGTACGCCTACATACCGCTTAAGGCTACCCCTATACCGATAACCATGCAGACACTCTTTGTGCTTCTCTCCGGAGCCATCTTGGGGAAAAAGCTTGGTATTCTATCACAATCATTATATCTTACACTAGGGGCTGCCGGAATACCATTCTTCGCTTCAGGAAGCTTTGGCATAGCTTATCTACTGGGCCCAACAGGTGGGTATATAGTGGGTTTTCTCGCGGCAAGTTATATCATAGGCCGCATACTTGAAAAAGAGGATAGTCTTATCTATATAATATCCGCTTTTATTATTGGGGCAGTAGCAATATTCGCTCTGGGCGCCGGATGGTTAGCATTCGGGTTAGGTTTTGGTATAACAAAAGCATTCTACCTTGGAGTGCTACCTTTTATCCCTGGCTGTGTTATAAAGATATTGATAGCCACGGCAATAACAAAAAACTGCCTCAAAAGATCGAAACAGCTCTTCTATTAATAAAAAAGAACGCCATATTCTAATTAACAAATAAAGCGCTTTTTTTAGTTACTTACTGTTATAGCATCGACAGGACAAGATGCTGCCACCTCATTCATGTCGCAATCGCAATCACCATCTTTAATATGCGCAAGATTATCATCACCCATATCAAATTTATCCGGGCAGGTGCTGACGCATAATCCACAGCCTGTACAAAGCGTTTCATCTATCGCTATATTTAACATTATATCCTCCTTGTTTTAATAAGCTCGAAACTATTTCGAACACTTATTCTATTATCTTTTTTATCATACCCTGTGGTACATTATAACCGCGATATTGTATAATGCCGTTTCTATCTATAAGCATAAGGGTAGGTACGCCTCTTATTTTATACGCGGATGCTGTTGCCCCATCAAGATCCAGCAGAACAGTATATGGGATAGCATGCTTCTGACTAAATGCCCTTAACTTCTTTTCCGACTCATTGATATAAATTGCCATCACCTCGAGTCCTTTACTACTATACTTACTATGTATCTCTTTTAAACCGGGTATAATAGTCACGCAATGCGGGCACCATGTAGTAGTACATATAAGCAATACGTTTTGTTTGTCTTGAAAATCAGCCAGCGATACGTTGGTACCATTTAAATCCTTAAGCGTAAAATCAATAGCTCTCTCGCCTTTAGTCGCGTTTGTCCTTGCTGATTCAGCCACGCTATTGCCGCATGATAATGAAAACAAACTAAGACTCAAGGCTACAAATATCAAACATTTCGCTGTTACATACCCTGATCCACGCATAACTAAAATCTTCCTCCTGCCTTTATGATAAAATATTCAGCACAGGCTATTAGTATAAGGCCGAATATTTTCTTTATAATGTTCAGCCACCTGCCTGATCGTGGTAATGACGCAGCCAGGCCTGTAAATGTACCAACTAAAAGGAGTAGTAACCCCATACCCAAAGCATATGTAAATAAAAGGCTTACCCCTAATAAGATATTCTGCCTGCTGCCAACATACGTAAGCACAGCTCCGAGTATAGGTGCCGTACAAGGGCCTATTATAAACCCTGCTGATATGCCTATTAAAAAAGCTCCCAATAGGCCTTTTCTAGTTCGAGTCTGACTGCTTGGACGCAAAAATCCTGGTAAGGGAAAAGTAAAAAGATCCATCATGGAGAGCCCGAGAAACAGGAATATATTCCCTACAATAAGGTATGTCCAGGGATTAGCAGATATCGATCCAAATACCCTGCCACCAAGTGCCGCTACTGCCCCCAGGGCCGAATAAACAAAGGCGATACCTAAAACATAAAATAAAGATATAAAAAATGCCTTAGTTCTTGATCCCGCTGAATTTGCACCTATATATCCTATTGTCACAGGTATTAAAGGATAGACGCATGGCGTAAGACTGGTAAGCACCCCTCCTAAAAAAATAAGCAAGTAACTAAACAGTGTGATATCTTTTATAGTAATCTCAGAAAAGGAAATAAGGGATTCAAGCATTATAGTGTTATTATATCACCTTTATGGAACAGCGAAAGCGCAAGTAACATATGCTCTCTTATAAGGCGCGTTATAAGAAAGTTGCGTTTTATATGCATCTTGCCGTTATTGGCAAGTCTTTTTGCAAAAGTGGGATTATGCAAAAACTGTCTCATCTGTAACGCGGCACCTTCTATACAATGGCACAAAAGCCCGCTATATTTATGCTTTATCTGTAATGGTATACCTCCAACAGCGGAGGCGACAACAGGCTTATCCTTCCATAAGGCCTCGGTCACTGTAAGAGCAAAACCCTCTTTGAGTGACTTCTGGATGATAACAGATGACGCGCGCTGTATGGCATTGACCTCTATATCATTATGCTCCGGAGGTATAAGAAGGATATGAACATCAGCAACGCCTTTTGTTTTTTGCCTTACCTCCTTTAACACTTTCGCGCCTTCAGGATCATCCGCCGCACTGTTGCCAACTAATACAAGCTGGGCATCTACGTATTTTTTAACCATCTTAAAGGCCTCTACCACACCTACAGGGTCCTTTAAATAGTCGTATCTCGAAATCTGTGAAACAATAGGTTTATTCCTGCTTATACCATATTTAGAAAGAACCTTATTAATCCTCTGGTAGCTTAAAGGCTTATTCTTATCACTTAACGGGTCTATGGCAGGGCAGATTAAAAATTGTGACGTCTTAAGCGGCCTGGTAAATTTCGGACTTGAAAATATAGAGGCATCGTATCCTTCAACAAAAGTAGCTAAGAAATCCCATACCCTTTCATTTGGGGATGAAACATCCACATGGCATCTCCATACCCATTTAGTCGTTTTCATTCTTTTTTTGTTCTGGATAAGGGCTATGGGCTGTGGGTCATGGACAAAAACAATATCACCTTTTATCTCTGTCTCCTTATTATATTTTCTGGCAGTCTCAAGATATATATCAAAATCCCTATCAACAATCACATCCGCGCGGCCATGCAGCGCGTTATGAAACTTTTTTGTTACATTGTAAAACTCAGGAGTACCCCCTATGACATCCCAATCAATATCTACCCCGAGCTCACGCATAAGCGGAATAACGCGGGTTAACATTTCCGCCACTCCACCGCCAACCCGGGTAGAATTTATATGCTGTATCTTCTTGCCCTTTAAGCTTGAAGCCAGGAGTCTAAGTTCATCAATGGTATCCTTCCCGACAATAGGGATATAATCATCTAAACTCAGTGTTTGCGTCTTATTTTTTACCATGATCTTGTTTCCATTCAGGGCTATGTTCAATAATATTTATTATATTTTGTCGTAAACCTTCCAGTGTATACGTATACGGATCGAATGTTTCAAGTCGTGAAGCAAGTTCCGGGTACCCAAGGCTTGTATTAATCCAATTGGAAAAATCATTAATACCCTTTTCTAGCCTCAAGCGTACATTAAAGATATGGAAATCAATGGAACGTATTGTAATTTTTTGCAGTGACTCAACCATGTCACGCAGGTTATGCGCAACATAATGCGTAGGGAGTATAAAACTTCGGGATTTTGTAAAATCAAATTCTTTCCCAAGCGGGGCATTGCGTATCTCTTTTGCGTCGAATAAATGCCCTTCAATAACCTCTATTAACTTTTCCCGTAATGCCCTTATTGTACTAAACTGATATATATCAATACTGCTTAAACGCTCTGCTAGTATGTCCTCACCTAAAAAATGTTGAACCCAATACGCAAAGGCATTTGGCGGTTCAGGCGAAAGAAACTGATGCTGCTGCAAAAAAACATGGGTATGATAATAGATAACCGATCCAGAGACATCCTTGAGAACATTAACGAGCTCGCGTGCGTTACGCGCTTTCAAGCCGGTAGATTCGCGTAACTCAAGATGTGTACAAAAATAAAAAGGGTTTTTTGTTTTTCTCTTAGCCATACAAGCTCACCTATCATCTTCTTTACTGATTTAATATATCTTTCTGTTTAAGAAGTTGTTTCGCGTATTGGGATTTAAGATTTCCCATATTCTCACTCACGCTCTTAAGTTTTGCATCTATATCTTTTTGAGACATTAGGTTTATTTTTTTTCGCTTCTTGCCTTTGCTCTCTCCCGCTTCAGTATTGGCTGCTTCTTCCTTAGTAGTCTGACCCTTGTCTTCTACCTTTGCCTC
>CAZGAS010000015.1:7378-25441 GCA_964523875.1 uncultured Planctomycetia bacterium
TTCTTTAGCGGCGGGCTTTTCTTCTGCCTTTTTCTCTGCCTTGGGCTCTTCTTTTGCCTCTTCTTTAGCGGCGGGCTTTTCTTCTGCCTTTTTCTCTGCCTTGGGCTCTTCTTTTATCTCTTCCTTAGCGGCGGGTTTGCCTGCATCTTCCTGCTTTTCTATATCCTTAGCTTTTTCTTCATCCATTTTTATTATATCTCCTTTCAACCGGATAAAACAACACTTTGAATATGTCATGCCTTACAGCATTACATTTCGCTCTCCTTGACCATGGGTATAAATATATTTGATTAGTATATCACAAACTAAACTATATGTCAAAAAAATAGGCAGGCAAATTATTTTTTTGGCCGTTTATTTGAGATATTAAACTCCACCCTGTTTAAAAGATATGAGAAACGCGGTGGTTTTACTATATAGTCATCAACGCCCATCTGAAAAAGCTTCTCTATGTCTTCTGTCTCATCTTCCTCGCTTAACACCAATATAGGAACCACGCTATATCTTCTGTTGTTCTTCAGTTTGGAACACACCTCTTCACCCTTGATATCAGGCAACAACAAATCAAGGATAATAAGGTCGAACCTTTCATCTGCCGCTTTTTCAAGGCCCTCATGCCCATTATCAACACAGCAGACCTTATAACCTTCAGCGGAGAGAAAGGTAGAAACAGAATACCTGCATTCTCTATTATTATCTATAAGAAGAATTCTAGCGAAATCCATGGTTTATGCTACACCTCGTTTTCTTATATTATGATTTATAGTATATAGAAACACGCACTTTATGTCAAACAGATAAACAGGAGGAGACGTAACTTACGTCCTTCTAATAGGTAGGGTGACAGATACAATAGTACCTTGAGATTGCTTGCTGGTTATCTTGATTTTGCCGTTGTGCAAATTTATAATCTGCTTACATACTGTCAGGCCCAAACCTATGCCTTTTGCTTTTGTTGTAAAGAACGACTCAAAAAGTTGGTTAAGATCGCTTTTGGAAATACCTGATCCATTATCCTTGAAATCTATCCTGAAACTATTACCTGGTTTATTATAAATACTTTCTATATCAATTACCCCTTTGCTGCCGCAAAAAGACTGATAAGCATTATCCAGTATATTAGAAAACAGGCTGGTTATGTGTACAGGATCCGCGGCAATCTTATCTTCTTTTTTGCATTCACAACGCAAATTTACTTCTACATCAAACATATTATACTTAATTTTAAAATTACGCACACATTCCGCCAGAAGGTCAAAGATTAAAACAGATTTGTATTGGGGCACCATAACCTTAGAATAGCTTAACAGGTTTTTTATAATAACATCACTTTCAGTTATCTTCTTATCTATATTATTCAAATGACTTACGATAGACTTGTCTTTCACTTTATTCTTTATGTTGTAAGCAGCCACCTTTATAGTACCGAGCGGATTACGCAGTTCATGCGCTACTGTCGCGGCAAAAGTGCCTATATCAGCTAAACGCTTAGCGTTATCAAGGTCCTTATAGGCTGTAATAAGTTTTTTTGTATTTTTTTCCACCTCTATCTCAAGATTGTCTTTTAAACTGCATAACGTTTCTTCTGCTTTTCTATACTTAGTTATGTCCCAGAATATACCAAAAATACCTAGGCTCTTATTATTGCTGTCACGCACAGGGGCCTTTAATATATGCACGATCTTTTCCACACCATTTTCTATATATCTCTCTTCCATCTCCTTTACGCCACCCTTGCGCATAATCATCCTGTCGTCAGTCCTGTATTTTTTCGCTAATTTATCTGGGAAAAAATCATAATCTGTCTTTCCCTTTATCTGCGAGGACGTAATATTAAGATCCTTGGCATAACTTTTATTGCACAATACGTAAACAGAATCTAAGTCCTTATAGAATATCTTATGTGGTATATTATTCAGGAGTGTTTTGTATATATGGCTGGTATACTTAGGCATATTTATCTCTTTTAAGAAGTTTTTTCTATCAGGTGAATCACATCAAGCGGATTGATAGGCTTTATAAGACACTCTTTTATATTGCAGATCCTCATAAGCAGTGAGTGCTCCTGCTGGGTAAAAACACCTGTCATGGCAATTATAGGAACATCTCTGGTCTCAGGCTTTGCCATAAGTTCATCCGCTACTTTAAAGCCGCTCTTCTTGTCCATCTTAAGATCTAGCAATATGATATTCGGACGCGTCTGTACAACCTTCTCTACCGCGTCAACACTGTCTGCGGTAAATACCGGATCATACCCTGTTAAACTTAATGTCTCTACCAACTCAGCCAGAAATTCCTTATCATCATCTATGACCATTACCTTCTTTTTCGTATTCATGGCAGGCTCCGATGTTACCTTAAGATACTTCTTACAGATTGAATAAGTTTTTCCACATTTACCGGCTTTGGTATATACTCCTTGACCCCACAAGCCTTGATATTCTTTATCTCCTGTTTTGAATTAAGGGCAGTAACCGCAAAGATCGGTATCCTTTTTGTATCCTCATACATGTGAAGGATCTTACACACCTCAAAACCGTCAAGCCCGGGTATCTTAAAATCCAGCAGTATTAATGACGGCTTTTTTGTATATATCTTTCTGCCTGCTTCAAAACCGTTTGAGGCAAAATCAAGGTCAAAGTCGTTCTTGCCCAGGGCAATTTTAAGCTCCTCAAGAAACTCTATATCATCATCTACCATAAGTATCTTTTTTCTCTTGCTTAAAAGTCTTTCCGGTATTGGTATCTGGTATTTCTTCATAAATCTTATGAGGTCATCCTCATGAATACGCCTGTGACCTCCTGGAGTAACATAGGCATGAAGCTT
Organism: uncultured Planctomycetia bacterium; assembly: GCA_964523875.1. Taxonomy (GTDB): domain Bacteria; phylum Omnitrophota; class Gorgyraeia; order JABMRG01; family JABMRG01; genus JAUVHV01. The sequence goes on from CAZGAS010000015.1 coordinate 10,205, forward strand.
GCCTTCGTTAATCCAGTTTATCACTGTTGTATGATGAACATTGCATAGCCTTGCTGTCTGATGGGTTGTAAGAATATTGTTCACCATTAATCCATGCTTCCATTTATAGTTATTATAGTTATTCTATTACATCCCATATAAGTGTATCATAGCTTTTGAGCATAGTCAAGATAGCATAAGATAAGATTAGATAGACGTTAACTTAGAGATTTTTGAAACACTTGCCGCTTCGCAGGGTAGTCTCTATCTCCTCTAAGGTACGGCCCTTTGTCTCTGGTACAAAGAGATAGCAAAATATAAAACCAGCAATAGCTACAAGCGCATAAAGCCAGAAAGCACTTGAGCGGCCAAGTTTATCCGCGATTGTAAGAAATGTGAGAGCAACGATCATGTTAAATGTCCAGTTCGCGACAGTTGCTATACTCATAGCCCTACCGCGTATCTTTAGCGGGTATATTTCAGCAATGATAAGCCAAAATATGGGGCCTAAACTTATTGCGAAAGATGCTATATAACATGCAAGCCCCACGACTGTTATCCATTTAAGCGCCCCTGAGAGGCTGGGCATTTTAAAAGCAAGCCCGAGCGCACCAAGGCTTAATATCATACCTATTAATCCAGCAAAGAGCAACGGCCTCCTGCCCAATTTATCCAAAAGCCAAATAGCTACTATTGTCATAAGAACATTGACTATACCTACACCTGCGGTCGCGAGTATAGATACTTTCGCGGATTCAAATCCCGCAAATTCAAATATGGTAGGGGCATAATATATAACAGTATTTATTCCTGTTGCCTGTTGAATAAAGGCAAGCCCTATGCCAACAATAAGAGCGGGCCTTATCCATGGCTCTAAAAGATCCCCCCACCCGCCTTCTTTTTGCTTAAGAGTTTTATTAATAACATTAATTTCCTTGTCAACATTCTTTCTGTTACGTATCCGTTCAAGTATTTCACGGGCCTTCTTTACAAGGGACTGGCTGAGTAGCCAACGCGGGCTCTCTGGTAAAAATATCATGCCAATAAGCAATATAATAGCCGGCACAGAGCCGAAGGCAAACATCCATCGCCAGTGATTTGAAGCTGAAAACGCGTAATCAACTACATAAGATAAGACTATGCCGCAAGTAATCATAAGCTGGTTTAAGGATACAAGCCCACCCCTTACTTCTGTGGGCGCAACTTCTGAGATATAAAGCGGCGCGACAAAGGATGCGACACCTATTGCAACACCTATTATGACGCGGCACGAAATAAGCCAAATCACATTCTGCGCAAAAGCAGAACCAAGCGCCCCAACAGCAAAAAGCATCGCGGTTACTATTATAGTCTGGCGCCTACCAAACTTGTCTGATACGCCTCCGCTTGCTGCGGCGCCCGCAATAGCGCCTAAGAGTACAGAACTTACCACTATCTCCTCCATCATTGATGTAAGCTGAAACTCACTCTTTATAAAAAGTATGGCGCCGGATATTACCCCTGTATCATAACCAAATAAAAGTCCTGCTAAAGCCGCTATCAAGGCTACAAAATATATAAAAATATTTTGTTCACTTGGCTTACCTGTCTCTACCATAATAGTGCCTCCTATTTATTCCTATAAAACATGCTATAATAATATAACAAACATGCACATAGATAACAACTTAAATCAGAATTTTTGTTATTTTTTTGCAGAGGAAGTACAATAAGCATTTTGCGCAGCTAAATTTAGTTTTTGGTTCTTCAGTTATCAATTCTTGTTAAACACCAAATACCAAACACTATAAAAATAGAAACAGCAGCTACCAAAAGATAACTGCTGTTTCTATTTAATTAATGGGGCGAGCGACGGGACTTGAACCCGCGACCGCCTGAGCCACATTCAGGTGCTCTGCCAACTGAGCTACGCCCGCCATTTAATCTTTGTGGCATACTAACTTCGGTTATAGGTGTTAGGTTATCGATTGCCACTTTACGGTAAAAGCCATAAGCTTAAAACCGCATACCGAATGTCTGGAGCCAAGGAATGGCGTGCCCGGTAGGATTCGAACCTACGGCCCTCTGCTTAGAAGGCAGATGCTCTATCCAACTGAGCTACGGGCACAAAAACTTTATCATCCAACTGCCCCTACTTGTTTTCTTACGAAAACATAACAGTAAAGGATAAATTCGCACTTAATGGCGAAGAAAAATGGTCGGGGCGGCCAGATTCGAACTGGCGACCCCCTGGTCCCAAACCAGGTGCTCTAGCCAAGCTGAGCCACGCCCCGAATAAAAATTACAAATAGTAATATTAAAGATTTTAGTTCGGGGCATATCCCCGAACCATATCTTGTCAAATTAAATGAGTAGGTGATTTACAAAGCGTAAAAGATATGTAAATCATAAACCGCAAGGTTATCTGCAAATTTAATCCACCAAAACCCCTGTCGGCATACCCGCATCGTAACGGACAAAGGTGGATTGAGCCCCGGGCCAACGTAATTAGTTATTATACTTGCGTAAACGTATATAGTCAATCAGAAAAACAAGCACGATAATAAAACAGAGAAATATAAATATATCACCAAATCTAGTGTAAAATGTAAATAACGCGTCTCGGTAAAACGTAATATCAGATGTCCTATACCCCTCTATGAAGATATCCTCTCCGTTGCTTCCCACTTTCGAATATATCCTGCCTGTCCTATCAATAAAACAGGAGAGCCCTGTATTCGCGCTGCGCGCAAAAGGCCTTCTATTCTCAACAGCTCGAAAAACAGAGTTTGAGGCATGCTGATAAGCCGCGCATGTCTTGCCAAACCAGGCATCATTGGTCATATTTACCATAAAATTAGCGCCAGCTCTTACAAACTGCCTAACAAGGCCAGGAAATATATCTTCAAAACATATCAACACAGAGAAAGAGGCCGGTTTTCTTGATGGCAATTGAAATATTGTATAATCGCTGCCCGGTATGAACCTTCCCACAACAGGCAGGATATTGTATAGCCAAGGGAAATATCTGCTTAACGGGATAAATTCTCCGAGTAATACAAGATGTAACTTATTATATTGCCTGATAAGTACGCCTTTTTTTGAAAATAAAAGAGCACTGTTATAGTCGCCTCCGTACCTGCTCTCTTCTGTGGCAACAAGCGGTGCGCCAATAAGAATTGGTACGCCTACTTGCTTTGACAGGCCCTTAATATAACTCATAAGGCCAGGCTCCCTGTCAGGGTAGCCCGGAACAGATGTCTCTGGCCAGATAATAATATCAGGGTTATCATTGGTAGCCTTAATCGTAAGTTTCCTGTACTGCTCTAGGATATATTCCCTGTGAGCTGCGTCCCATTTAAATAACTGCTTAATATTACCCTGAATAATGGACGCCTTAATATATATCTTTTCTCCTGGATCCGTGGTTAGAACCTCTATTCTTTTATAGCCATATAAAGATAGAGAAACTATTATTAAAAGGACCGCCATAACCTGTAGCAGGGGATTTAGCTTAATCTCCTCCTTAAAAGATAGTCCTGATTTAATGAAGATTCTTTTATGCCTTTTCTGGCAGCCTATTGCCATGCTTATAGCAGAAAATATAGCGAAGTTAACAAGTATGATAAGAAAAGATACCCCATAAACACCTGTAATATCAGCTATCTGTATTATTGGAATATTCTCATACTGCGAATAAGCTAAAAGGTTCCAACCTATACCGCCGCCTATATGCGAACGGAGATATTCCAGAACAGACCACGCGCTGGGCAGCAATAGATAACTTATACAACATGACTTCTCAAGCGAAAAACGCTTACTAAGTAATAAGCCGAAAACTCCAAAATAGAGCCCCTGATAAAGAGCCGTTATTATCCAGCCGATTAAGGTTACATTGATAAGCCAATACATTGAAAAAAGAAAGAATAGAAATCCGCACAGGTATGACAAGAAAAAGGCCTCTTTAATGTCCTTGCCACGCAATGTGAAAAAAAGCGGGATAAACCCGATCCACGCAAGGTATGAGAGGTTTAATGTGGAAAAACTCAGAGATAATATTGTAGCAGATATAATACAAGGTAACAGACGATATGCGAAGATCATTTTCCGCAGCATTTTTTATACTTCTTGCCGCTTCCACAGGGACATGGATCATTTCTGCCAATCTTGGAGGCATCTCTGTGATAAGGTTTTGGCGGGCCTGTATCCGGCACATGAGGAGGCTGAGGCATCTGGTTCATATCTACTGGCATCTGTTTACTACTAGGGCTATTTTTCTGCATATCACGCATTGAGCCTGCCTCTGGATGCATAAGCTTCTGGGACATGGGCCTAAATACGCCTACAGTATCTTCTGTCTCAACAGCCTGTATCCTAAATATGTATTCAAGAGAGTCCTCTCTTATGGAATCTATCATTGCCATAAACATCTCATAGGCCTCTCTCTGATACTCGACAAGCGGATCTCTCTGCCCATAGCCTCTCAAATGTATACCCTCACGTAAATGGTCTATACCTAAAAGATGCTCTTTCCATTTTCCGTCTATGGTCTGCAATAACGCGAACTTTGCTATCCGCTGCATCTTCTCCGGAGTAATGGATATCTCCTTCGCGTTATAAGCAGATTGTATCTTCTCGCTGATATAGCTTCTCAACTCTTCACGGCTTAAGGACTTGATCTCATCTCCACTAAGATTTATGAGAAATTTTCCCTTAAACCGACTTAAGAGGTTGTTGTAATCCCATTCTTCGGGATGTAGATTTTTCGGCGCGTATATATCAAGCGCGGAATCACTAGCATCATCTGTCATGTTAAATATATGCTCTTTAAGAGCCTCGCTCTCTAATATAGTTTTTCTTTCTGCATAGATAACTTCCCTCTGTTTATTCATGACATTATCATACTCAAGGACATGCTTTCTTATTCCAAAATTATGAGATTCTACTCTCCGTTGAGCTGTCTCAATAGACCTGGCAACTAACTTATGTTCAGCTATCGGCATACCTTCTTCAAGCTGGAAGAAATCTATTAAACGCGCTACCCTGTCTGAAGCAAATATTCTCATCAGATCATCTTCCAGAGATATGTAGAACCTGCTTGAACCGGGGTCTCCCTGTCTGCCTGAACGGCCTCTTAGCTGGTTATCAATACGCCTTGCCTCATGACGTTCAGAACCTATGATATGCAAACCCCCTAAAGCAACAACCTCGTCATGCTCCTGCTGGGCCTCCTGCTTGAACTTCTCGAGAATCTCATTACGTTCCTGTTCTGAAACAGCCTTGCCACCCGCCTCTATCTTTGCTATCATATCATCTGTCTTTGACTCGGGATTTCCGCCAAGGAGTATATCTGTTCCACGCCCCGCCATGTTAGTTGCTATTGTAACGGCACCTTTACTGCCCGTCTGCGCGATAATATGAGCTTCAAACTCATGGTATTTCGCGTTAAGTACATTATGCCGCACACCTTTAACTTTAAGCATCTCACCTATATGCTCTGACTTGTCTATAGATATAGTGCCAACAAGCACAGGTCTTCCCTCTTTATGCAGGCTTACTATCTCATCTACTATAGCATCAAACTTTTCCTTCTCTGTCCTGTAGACAACATCAGGATAATTAGTCCTCGCCAGCGGCTTATTAGTAGGCACTGATATTACATCAAGGCCATATATCTTAAAGAACTCCTCTGCCTCAGTTACAGCGGTTCCTGTCATGCCTGCCAGCTTCTCATACATGCGAAAATAGTTCTGGAATGTAATAGTCGCGAGAGTTTGGTTCTCACGCTCTATTTTAACGCCTTCCTTTGCCTCTATTGCCTGGTGCAGGCCGTCACTCCATCGCCTTCCGGGCATGAGCCTTCCCGTGAACTCATCAACTATAATTACCTGGTCATCTTTAGTAATATAATCCACATCAGCCTTAAAATTATTATGCGCGCGCAAGGCCTGGTTAACATGGTGCTTATATTCCATTGATGATAGCGTATGCATATCTTTTATTCCTAATATCTCCGCTGCCTTTAACTCGCCTGCTTCAGTAAGATATGATGTACGCCCCTTCTCATCTATTATGTAATCGCCTGTCTCTTCTTTAGTCTTCTCGTCACGCACACCCTTTTTGAGCCTCGGGATTATCTTATCTATCTGGTAATACTTCTCTGTTGATTCTTCCGCTGGGCCGGATATAATAAGTGGGGTCCTCGCCTCATCTATAAGTATACTATCAACCTCATCTACTATAGCGAAGAATGGCTCCCTTTGCACCATATCCTCTTTTGACACAACCATATTATCCCGCAGATAATCAAATCCAAATTCATTGTTAGTGCCGTAAGTTATATCAGCGCCATAAGCACGTTTTCTCTCTTCAGGGGGCATATCATGCTGAATAACTCCAACTGACAACCCTAAAAATGCATATATAGGGCCCATCCATTCACAGTCACGACGAGATAAATAGTCATTTACAGTAATAACATGAACCCCCTTACCTAAAAGAGCGTTCAGGTAAACCGGCAGGGTCGCAACAAGAGTCTTACCTTCCCCTGTTGTCATCTCAGCTATTCTTCCCTCATGAAGTACAACACCACCTATAATCTGGCTGTCAAAATGACGCATATTGACTGTACGCTTAGCAGTCTCTCGCACAACCGCGAAGGCCTCGGGGAGTATCTCGTCAAACAAGCTGTTGTAGAGCTTCTTAAGCCGTTGTTTTACCCTGTCCTTGGATACCTGTGTTGTAGCCTCGTCAATCTGCTGTTTAAGTCCAGATAGCTCTTTTGAAAGAGCCTTCTCTTTCTCGCGGATATGTTTACGAAACTCATCTGTTTTTGCGCGTAACACTTCATCAGAGAGTGTAGATATACGCGCGTCTTCACTGTTAACCTTTTGCAAAATAGGTTCTAGCTTCTTTAGCTCTTTCTCGTTTTGCGAACCGAAGATTATTTTCTTTATCCAATTTATCATTTTCTAGCCTTTAACCTGTTAAACCGAAACTGTTTCGATCTTTCTATTACTTCCATTTTAAGAATGCTTGTATAAACCTCTCGATATCTCCATCCATAACAGCCTGGGTGCTTGAGGTCTCTTCTTTTGTTCTATGATCCTTGACCATATTATATGGGTGAAATACATAAGAGCGTATCTGGCTGCCCCACTCTATCTTCTGTTTAGCGGTATGTTCTTTCTCCATTCTTTTGCGCAATTCTTCCTGCTGCTTTTGGTAAAGCCGTGCGCGCAAAACCCTCATAGCCGTTGCCTTATTCTTAATCTGCGAACGTTCATTCTGGCACTGTACTACTATCCCTGTGGGCGTATGCGTAATCCTTACCGCGGAATCTGTCGTATTTACACTCTGCCCTCCCGGGCCGCTTGAACGATATACATCTACCCTTATATCCTTTTCCGCTATATCGATATCCACATCATCCGCTACCTCGGGCATAATATCAACTGACGCGAATGATGTATGACGGCGCTTATTTGAATCAAAAGGAGATATCCTTACTAACCTATGCACCCCGCACTCACCCTTTAAGTAACCATACGCCCAGTCACCTTTTATAATAATGGTGGCATTCTTTACCCCTGTTTCCTCACCGGGCAAAAAATCTACAAGCTCTATCTTGTAATTCATTCTTGCTGCCCAACGGTTATACATCCTTAAAAGCATACTTGCCCAATCACAGGATTCCGTACCACCTGCTCCCGCGTTTATACTTAGTATAGCATTATTTATATCGCGCTTGGCATTCAGGAGGCTCTTAAACTCCAGTCCATTCACTTTCTCAATAAGGCCAATAAGCTCCTTTTCTGTTTCTTTAATAGTATCATGCTCGTTGTTATCAAGGATTGAAACAAGTTCTTCAATGTCCTTATACTCCCTGTAGCATACCTGGAATGGTTCACTTGTAGCTTTTAGGGATTTTAAACGGGAGATTACCTGATTTGCGCTCTGTGTGTCGCTCCAGAAATCCGGCACGGACATAGTAGCCTCTATGTGGGATATCTCATCCAGTCTTTTTTCAATGTCAAAGATACCCCCTTAGGTGGCTAAGCTTACCCTTTATTACATTCAGTTTAGATTTTATCTCTTCGAGCATAATATTATGTAGGCCCACGTGTTTATGCCTATGACGCCTTCTTTGCCAGGGCCTACCTGTGAGGCAAAACCCTGTACCGAAGGCCTGCGACCTTCTGGTACACGGATAAAGAATACCACATATCACCCTATCTTGACAAGCGAAATGAGCACACGATTATTGCTTTCTCGCAAAATGTAAAGTTAGACAGAGATACCTTCTTTCTTCAGCAGGCGTATCTTCAACTGCGCGCCTTTTTTAAACCCCCCTATTGTGCCATTGGACCTGATTACGCGATGGCAGGGCACCTGTCCAATATATGGGTTCTTATTTAACGCGTTTCCGACCGCACGATAAGCGCGCGGCAAACCTATCTCTCGCGCTATCTGCTTATAGCTTCTGACCTCGCCACGAGGAATCCTGCTCACTGCCTCATAGACTCTCTTCTCAAATTGGCTCATACCGGCTCCCGAGGCCTTTGTTCTCTTTTATCTTATCTACGCGAAGGCTGGTATGCCTTAAACCCATATACTGGCACCTCTTACTTAAAGCGGAAATAATCATAAACCGCCTTTGCCTCTCTTTCGTCTACAAAATCTACCTTCTTAAGTTCACTAATATCAGCTGTTTTTATCTTATCAAGAGAACCAAAATACTTTACAAGCTCTGCTTTTCTTCTGGGGCCTATCCCCCCTATACTATCGAGCTCAGAGATACTCACACCCTTTCTTCGCAAGAGCCTGTGGTAACTTATAGCGAATCTGTGCGCTTCATCGCGTATCCTTTTACAAAGAAGTAGCGCCTGAGAAAACTTACCAAGCAATATCGGGTCTTTCTTTTCATGGGTATATATCTTATCCGGATTCTTTGCTATCCCAATGACAGGAACATCTATAATCCTTAAAGCGTGTAATTCAGCCTTGGAAGCGGCAAGATGGCCCCGGCCACCATCGATAATTATCAGATCCGGTAAGGCACCTTTTTCCGATAAAAGCCTCTTATACCTCCTTGAGACAATTTCACGCATCATGCTGTAATCATCTATAACATGGACAGTCTTTATCTTAAAATGCATATACCTATCCTTGCGAGACTTGCCATCTATAAAAGACACCATAGAACCCACAGCCTCTTTGCCACTTGTATTGGAAACATCAAACGCCTCGATGACACTCAACGCACGAGGAATCTTTAACAAAGACCTCAACTCTGCTACCTGCAATGGGGTAACTACAGCAATACTGTCCGAATAAACAGGTGTAGTTTTATCCGCGTGGCTGCCTCCTGGCAGGACAGGGCCGGGAGTACCTGATACAATAGAGAGCGCCTGTATTCTGTTTCTTGCCCTGGCAGCGTTCTCGTAATCTTTCTCTGCCGCGGACTTTTTCATCTGGGATTTTAAAATCTCTATAAGCTCTTCCTGTTTTCCTTCCAAAAAAAGTCTTAGCTCTTTTACTATGGCGAGATACTCTTTTCTCCTGCTATTATTAATGCACGGCCCAATACACTGGCCTATATGAAAATCGAGGCATTCGCGGTGGGTGGACTGTTTGGGTATTTTTGGGCAGGTTCGAAGGGGAAAGGCCCTTCTCATCAGCTTAAACGCTTCCCGTAAAAGCTTTGCGTTGGTATATGGCCCGAAATACAATGCGCCATCAGGCTTTACCTTTCGTACTATAAGCAAGCGGGGATAATCTTCGTTTAGAGTGAGCTTAAGGCGAGGATATGATTTATCGTCTTTGAGAAGTACGTTATACCGCGGGCTATATCTTTTGATAAGCGCTGCCTCAAGCAACAGGGCTGTAGATTCATCAGAGGTAAGGATATGATCCAGATAGGCGATATTCTTAATAAGCATTCCATGCCTTGAAGAACTTTGTTTTAAAAAATGGGACCTTACCCTCTTCTTAATAGATGCTGCCTTGCCAATATAGATTATTTTACCCGCTTCATCTTTAAACAGGTAAACACCTGGAAGGTCCGGTAGTTTTCCTATATCTTCTTTAATACCCATCCAACAAACTCCTTTAACTCCTTGATGCGTAACCCGTAACAGGCAAGCAGATAGAATATAACTGCTCCACAGATTGAAAAAAGAAGGCTTAACGCGGAATGCCATATTGCCCCTGAAAAAAATACCAGCCGCAGGTAACCATGAAGCCAGAATACAAAAATACCCATTAATAGGGACGCTATAAATATCTTTACCAGAGAGGCCAGCAAGCTCTTTTCGTGCAATGTACCTATTCTCCGCCTCAACACTATAAAAAGCAAGACCGCGTTTAGAATACCTGATATTGAATTGGCAAGAGCAAGCCCGCCAACTTTAAACCTGAACATAAGAACTATGCTCAAAAATATATTTACTACAAGGGAAAACGCGGCTATCTTTACAGGTGTCTTGGTATCCTGCATAGCGTAAAAACTATTTACAAGTATCTTTATTGTTCCATAAGCTAAGAGCCCGAACGCGTAAAAGAATAACGCGTTTGATGTTATCATGGTAGAATAGCCGCCAAACGCGCCTCTTTCAAGCAGGGTGCTTGTTATAGGTACTGATAACGCTATAAGCCCGGCGCTTGCGGGTAGCAGCACAAAGAATACGCTCCTCAATAAAAAATTTACAGTATCGCGAAACTCTTCCGCCTCTTTCCGCGCTACATGCCCTGATAATGTAGGTAATGCTGCCTGGGCAAGCGCTATAGCGAATATAGCAAGGGGAAATTGGAGTATCCTGTTTGAGAAATAGAGCGCAGCCACAGCACCCTCCCCTACAATCCTTGCTATTGACGCCAGTACAGTACTTACAAATACGTTTATCTGGTAAACACCGCTTCCAAATATACGCGGTAGAAGAAGCCGCACTATCTTTCTTATTTTTGGGTGTATAAAACTCCTCTGGCTAAAGGTGATACCGCTTTTTATAAGAACAGGCACTTGGACAGCTATCTGTAAAAATCCGCCTAATAATACCCCTATCCCAAGGCCTAGAACATCCTGTCTCCATATAAACATGCATAATATAAGAGCTACATTCAATAGGCCCATACTGAACGCCGGGGCAGTAAAATGCTTGATAGAATTCAACACACCCATGCTATAAGCGGCAAGCCCTATAAAGATAAGATAGGGAAAGATGGTCCTTGTAAGGGCAATAGTCATATTAAGCTTCTCAGCGTCCTGCAAAAAACCTGGAGCTATGGCTATAACAATAGGCCTTGATAAGATAACGCCTAAAAGGGTTAGAAGCGTCAGGACTACAAGCAGTAGATTAAGCAGGATATTCGCGAGTTTCCAAAACTCATCCTTCCCCTTATGCGTAAGCTCCTCTACAAGGACCGGTACAACAGCGGCATTGGTAGCACCCTCGCCTATAAGGTCGCGAAAAAGATTAGGTATCCTGAAGGCTACAACAAAGGCCTGGGCAAATATGCCTGTACCAAAAAAAGCCGCGAATATTATATCCCGTATAAATCCTAATATACGGCTTACAAGCGTGGCTACCCCGATAATACCAGCTGATTTTGCTATAGATTTATTAGTTGACATCCCTGACCTTGATATGCTATACTTACTTTTAATTTTATAATATGGGAATTTGAGAAGATCCCATAGGCAACATAAAATAGGCATAAAACGCCTATCTTAGAAACTATACGGAGAAGATGATGGCAAATTTAAGAGCTGCGAAAAAATCTATTAAACAAGATAAAAAAAAGCGACTGCATAATACCGCGATTGCTTCAGAATTAAAAACCTTTATTAAAAAACTAAACGCGCTTATCAATGCCAATAAGCCTGATGAAGCCGTAAAGGTATTGTCCGCGCTTACGTCAAAACTGGATAAGGCTGTCAAAAAAGGCCTGATAAAGCGCCATAACGCTGACCGCAAAAAATCCCGTCTTGCTTCAAATGTCGCTAAACTGAAGAAATAAATGAACACATAGGTTGTTTACTGCCTACTGGTAGAAGGTATTACCTAAGCAACTTATAAGTGTAGGTTTATGCCGCGATATCAACTAGAAAGTTTTACAACAAGCATCTCAAGCAAAAAATTACCTTTCATACTGCTTCTCTTTATCAAGAGATCCGTATCGAGTAATGCCTGGAGATCTTTTCTCAGCCTATCCAGTGTTAATTCATGTGCCTGGGATATTAATCTACCTAACATATAAGTACCAACCTTAAGAGCAGTGCCCATATCAGCTCTCGATACCTTCTTCAGCAAGAGCCTCTTTACTGATATAAGCCTTGTTATATGCCATGTAAGAAGACCAAGTACCTGTACAGGGCTTGAACCTGATTGAAAAAGGCTCTTTAGCATAATAAGTGATCTTTTCGCGTCTTTAGCGTTGACAGAATCAATAAGGCCAAAGGTAGAACCTTCTAAGGGGAAATCCGAAAACCGTAGAATATCATCATCAGTTATTTTCTCCCTATCACCTATAAATAGTAATACCTGTTCAATTACGGAACTTATCCTGTTAAGATCCTGTTGCGCGCTCTCTAGAATAAGCTCGGCAGATCTTCTGCTTATAATCTTTTCACTCTGCTTAAACTCTTTTATTATCCACAACACAACCTTATCTGCCTGAAGTCTGGAAAAGGTAAGCTTCTCTATCTTGCCTGATGCTCTCTTTAGGAATTTCTCTGTCTTCGCGCAAGATTTTGAACTTAGCAAAACAAGCGTCGCGTTATCTGAAAGGCCCTTACTAATATATTCAGCGAGAATAACTTTTTCCTCTTCCCGCAAGGCATCAAGGTCCTTGAGTACAACCAGTTTATTGCCACCTGTCAGCGAGAATGTCTCAAGCGAGCAAATAACCTCTTCTGCTGTCGTATCCTTGGCATAATAGAGATTATAATTAAAGGCGTGATCATTTTTACCCATAATATCGGATTTAAGTTTATCAAGGTAAGCTGTTTTTCTGAATTCATCTTCACCAATCAGCAGGTATGCCCTATTGGTGGAACCAGGTGGGGCCTTTATTGCTTGTGACATATCTACCAAACCTCTATGGTCCTCTCGACCGCCCTTCTCGACAAGTCATTCAACGCCGCTGTTATAGCTGAATCTTCACTCTTCTGCTGCGCGCCTGTAGTAAAATAATAGTCGCTTCCGGCAAAGTTTGCCTCTGTCCACATAGGCTTGCCAGTCTTTGTATCCGTAGCTTCCATATCCACAAATATAGCCATCCTATACTGGTCTATATTATCATCGTAACCATATTTTGTCGGTTCTCTTTTAAAGTTAACGAGTGCTCCTGTTAGAAGTATATCAGCGTCTTTTTTGCTAGATACCCTGAGATGCCCATCAAATATAAATCTGTCTATTATAGCCTGGGTCACATCCACCTCCAATAGTGGGCGGTATGTCTTGTACCTGTTCATATCAGATATCTCATCTGTAATAGGTATCTTGTTGGCAAAATTTTCTATATGGATATTTTTATAATTAGCGGGAAGAAGCGAGCCTGTGGTATAACCGCAGCCAATAAACGCGCTTAGGAAGATAAAGAGCGATAAGTATTTAATAGCGGGGAGCAAAAAGTTAGATATCTTTATTTTCAGCATTGGGCAGGCTTTTCTTATTTAATCCGTTTTTCGATTATCTTCAAGCGCTGTTTTGCAACTCCTACTGTAGCAGCGCTTGGCAGTTCATTTAAGATCTTGTGATAATATATCGATGCCGCTTTATACTTTCCTATGCGCTCATAAAACCTGGCTGTCTTTAAGTAGTAATCCGCCCTCTTATCAATAATATCTTTCTTCTCTTTGAGGGCTTTCTTAACCAATTCGCTGTCAGGATTCTGTTTCGCGAACTCATCAAACTCATCCATAGCCTTCTCCGCGAGAGACTGGTCATAATCACTACCACCTGAAGCTATTGCGGCACACATAGCAACCTGGAATTTAGCGTCTGTTGCCATATCACTATCAGGATAATCATCAAGTACCTTCTGAAAAGCATCCCTGGCTTCCTGATAAAAATCTATTCTCTTATAAAGTTCACCTATACGAAACTGTGCTATTGGCGCGTATTCACTATATGGCGCGTTTGATACAACTTTCTTATATATATCTATGATTTGTTCGGGGATTGCCTTAAAACTTATGCCAAGAAATTTAGTATTCTCACCATTGTATAATTTATCCGCGATATCAAACTGCCTCTTTACAATCTCGTCTGTTCTCTGCGTAAAAGGATAATCATCTATTACCTTTTGGTAGCCCTCATAGGCATGGTAGGGGTTATTAAGCTCTTCATAACAACGGCCTATATAATATTGCGCTTCAGATGCCGCCTCAGAGCGCTTGTAAAACTTGATAATCTTGTTAAATTCAACAAGTGCCTTCTTGTATTCTTTTGCGTAGAAAAAATCCATTGAATAGAGAAGCTGCTCTTTTGGGGTATCTTTTGGCGCGTATTTTGGATTTATCCACTTTTTTGTCTGCGGAGTCCATATCCAATAACAGCAACCGGCGGTTGTATTATATAGTAATAGTAAAGCGACAATTATTAATATAAGTCTTAATTTATTTTTCATGGTATTACCTTTTGAAAAAGTAAGGTTAATATAACATTAGATCCTGCTAATGTCAATTAAAATAGGCAAAAAAATAGAGCCTCATCTATCCCCTGCTTTAAATAAGCATAATTAGAAAATAGTATGAGCCTCTTTTTTAAGGAGTAACTGCCTTTGGCGGCGGCGATTTCGTTATAAAAGAAGCAAGATGCTTGTTATCTTCCTCTGTCATATCCATAAACTGGAGGCCAACATTATATTGACTGCTTCGCGGTATTTTCCGTATCCAGGCTACCTTTGAAATCGCTTTTACAGGACGCGAAAAAGATGGGATAGATACCTCTAAGAGCAATCTCGTAAATATCGAAAGGAACTCACTTGAAACGAAACTTATCCCACTAGTGCTAACATCCTTTGTAAGAGAGCCTGCGTATGTCTCTATAGGACGCTGTATATCCTTAAATTGGAGTGGAAGGCGCGCGTTTACCCTCGGCGACCCTCTCTTCTCTTTTACATAAGGCTGCATGCTTAGATTTCTCCCATTTTGATGATCTTTCTAAGATGTTTTTATTATAACACCATGTATATAAAAGTGTCAAGCTAAATTTAAAACATTGTAGTAAGCTAATGAAATGTCCCCTGTTAGTAGCAAATGAAATGTCCCCTTCA
>CAZGAS010000016.1:0-3377 GCA_964523875.1 uncultured Planctomycetia bacterium
ATGGGGGGTGTTGAACAGCCATTTTATTAAAAATAATCAGTATATAATCGGCGGGTATAGTCTACAAGCGCTGTTACCCAATTCTTAGGGCCCATCTTAAAGATAGATTTCTTGGATTGTTTGACAATACTGCCCATTCTGAGCAGGCCAACAGCAGTAGCGTAAATATGGCTTGGAAGCGGCTTTGGCGCTGCCCCCAGGCTCATTATATGGCCCATTTTGACAGGGAGGTTGAGAAGGCTCTCCGCAAGTTCTAAAACCCCATCCATTATAACAGGCTGTCCACAGATTACAGCGCCGCATGAGGCCTTGTCAATATACCCTGAAGCATTAAGCTCTTTCTTAATTACATTAAAAAGGTTCGTATATTCCAAGGCCAGTATACTCTTTAACCGGGCACGCGATATAGTTATATCCCGTGATACTACGTTTACATGTATCTCCTCATCGTTTTTAGTGTCTTCTATGGTACTATTTTCTATCTTTAGCCTTTCTGCTACACCTTCGGGTATAGAGAGCCTCTCAGCAATCTTCTTGGTTATATTATCACCACCTAAGGGTAAAACTTTCAGAAAAACCGGCCTTGATTCAAGGAATAAGAGTATCTCTGTTATATCAGCGCCTATATCAATAAAAACAATGCCCAGGTTCTTTTCATGTTGAGAAACAGAGGAAGCTGATGTCGCTAAAGGAGATATGATATAACCTTCTATGCCTATACCGGCATGGCTGATAGCTTTTTTCATATTATCAATAATCGATATCTTCGCGGTAATAAGAAACAACTCTGTCTCAAGCTTTATACCAAACATGCCTATAGGGTTTATAATCCCTTTCTCGCCATCAACCACAAAACCTCTTCTCGCGGAATAAACAATATCCCGTTCGTAGGGCATGTGTATAGCTCTCGCGCTTGATATAACTCTATCCAGGTCATGCCTTGTAATCTCATTGTCCCTGTCAGATATCACCACCTCACCATGTGAGGGTATACCTTTTAAATGGATACCTGAGATATTGAAAAAAGCAGATTGAACTTTTTTCCCGCTCGTTTCTTCTGCTTTAAAGACCGCGTCTGATATAGCCTCTGAAAGAGCTTTTATATCTGCTACTACACCTTTTTTCAGGCAATCATGATGGCATATACCATAACCTAGTATATCTAGTATACCTTTTGATTTTGGAATAGCCGCTATCAGGACACATACCTTGGATGCGCCGATATCGATCGCTGTTATAAAATTCTCTTTTTTCATATCTAAGTCTTCTGACCCTGTTTCCAATCTAAAGAGGACGGTGGGTATAATAAAAACCCACTGTCCCCTTTAGATTGGAAACAGGGTCGAGCTATAATACTTCTTTACCCGGGTATCACAACAACATCCTCAAACCGAAGGTCTATTACCCTGGCCTTCTTATTCTTTGATCCTAACTCATCTATAATCTCTTTAAGAAGCGGTTCCTTCTCTTTAAAGCTGAATTCGCCAAGCTCAACCCTTGTTCTGTCTTTTAAGTAGAGAACGGGATTGTTCTTATCATATATATTTATTTTAACAATATCCTGATATTGCCTTGAAAAATCAGTATCCTCAATCTCTTTAATTATCGCGATAGCTCTCTTAAGCCCATCTTTATACGATTGAGTAGTAGGAGCAAGTTTTTTCGCGGATATCCTGAGACCTGTTACAATAACCAGGTCAGGTTCCTGAGTTCTTTGTGGATTGGGCAGTACAGTCGAATCGTCAGATACCAGATAATAATAACCTGAATCAACCTGGCATATGGGCTTGCGTACCTTATAGGCCACTAATAAGGTATCGGGAAGAAGCCTCTGGACAACTATCTCCTTAAGTTCCGGAGATGCCTTCTCTATCGCGGTTTCACACATCTTAATATCCGCCCTAAAAATATTATTACCTTTTTTTGACTCCAGCTTATCCCGTATAGCTAACGAGGCGGCTGGAGACTTATTAGTTAGAATCTCTATTTTTTTAATCTTAAAGTAGCTTGAATTGAACAAGAGTGAGACTGTTATCTTCCCGGCAAAGAATATTGCCGCTATGATTAAAACATATGGAAACGCTTTGTATGCCATAGCGACTGTAAAGGTTAACAGCCTATTAGCCTGAGAATTTTTTTTTCTTTTCACTACCTTTTTTTTCTTCTGTTTCGCCATATCTCCTTACTCCTTAGATGGGCCTCTGGTGTACTCTCCTGCCTCTGGCCATGAGGGGCCAAAAGAGCGTGGCAGAGGCAAAGCTTCTGTCCTATTATTGTCTTTATCCAGTGTAAACTCCAACATATTAACACACATCTGGCCAAAATCTATTCCAGCGGCCTTCGCGGCCTTTGGAAGAAGGCTGGATGAGGTCAACCCTGGAATAGTATTAACCTCAAGTACCGTAAAAGAATCATCCTCTCTACTAATAAGCATGTCCACTCTTGAGAATGAATAACACCCTAATACACTGTGCGCTAAAAGCCCAAGCTGCTGCGCCAGCGCAGTTGTTTTTTCCTGTAAGGGGGCGGGTACAATATATTCACTTACACCTTTTGTATATTTAGCCGTAAAATTATAAAACTTCTCCTTTGGTTTTATCTTTATGACCGGAAGCGGTTTCTCGTTTAATATACCTACGGTTATATCATCGCCCTCTATATATTCCTCTAATATGACTGCATCATCATACCTGAATGCCTCATCCAAGGCCGGGATTATCATATTGCGCTCTTGTACTATACTCATACCGATGCTTGAACCTTCCTTAGCAGGCTTGACCACGAATGGTAACGCGAAGGGTGGCAGGTTGCTTCCCTTAGAAAAAAGCGTCCTCTGATCTCTTTTAAGAAGAATATAATCAGGGGTAGGTATGCTATGCTCTTTAAATATCTCTTTTGAAGCCGTCTTGTCCAGGGCGAGACGGCTTGCCTCAGGGCCTGACCCGATATAGGGGATATTCATATCATCAAGCGCTCTCTGCACCCTGCCATCCTCACCAAATTTGCCATGCAACGCGATAAAGGCTATATCTATTCCAGCCGATAGAGTCTCTTCTTTAAAGGAGCCTGCATCCTTTACATCTATCTTTACAGCGTCATAGCCCAAAGAAAGGAGCGAGTCATATACAGTATTACCGCTCTTGATGGAAATCTCCCGCTCACTTGACGGGCCGCCAAGCAGTATGCCTATTTTGCCTACCCTCTCTATGTTCGATACTCTTTTCATATTATTGCCTTGTTTTTTTAAAACTTGAAACCGCTAGTAAACTATTCACACAAGAAGGTTCCTTAAATATACCTAATACGGTTCTATCATATTTGAGAAACCGCTAGTAAACTATTCACACAAGAAGGTTCCTTAAATATACCTAATACGG
>CAZGAS010000016.1:3477-20827 GCA_964523875.1 uncultured Planctomycetia bacterium
GAAACCGCTAGTAAACTATTCACACAAGAAGGTTCCTTAAATATACCTAATACGGTTCTATCATATTTGAGAAACCGCTAGTAAACTATTCACACAAGAAGGTTCCTTAAATACTGCTAAAACAACTCTAAAGCATTTAAGAAACAGTTTCGAACGCTTGCTAACTTACTACCTCAACCTCCTGCTTAAGAACTATACCTTCTTTTGCCTCAACTTCCTTCTTTATAAGCTGGATCAGCTCTAATACATCCTTTGCGGTAGCGTTGCTTTTATTAATGATAAAGTTCGCGTGCCTGCGTGAAACCATAGCACCTCCGATCCTTATCCCTTTTAAACCGCATCTGTCTATTAACTCGCCCGCGCTTATGCTGTTAGTCTCCGGATTTTTAAATATACAACCCGCGCTTGGAGCGGTATAATCCTGGGTCAAAAGCCTTTCTTTAATATACCTGTTTATTCTATTACGCACAATTAATCTTTTACATCTCTTAAGGCCAAAGGTAGCTGATACAATTATTAGGTTTTTCATATGGCTGAAACGATACTCAAGGCCTGCCTGCCGCGGGCTTAGGCTAATAAGCCTGCCTGATCTGTCAACGCACCTGATCTGTTCTATTATATCCGATATCTCCCTCTGATGCACGCCCGCGTTTTGGATAATAGCGCCGCCTATAGTTCCCGGTATGCCTACCAAAAATTCAGCGCCGCCTAATCCATGTTCTTCAGCAATATTGCAAAATTCGTTCAGGCCCAGTCCCGCTCCGCAGGTTATGCTATTTTCACAGACAGCCTTACTCTTAAAAAATGGCGCGGAAAGTTTCACAAATATTTTTCGTGTGCCTTTATCAGGTACGATTATATTGCTGCCGTTTCCTAATGGCAGTAAGGCTACTTTATCTCTTTTACATAAAAGTATAAATTCCCTAAGGCCTCTTATCTGCCTCGGGATATAAATACCCCTGGCAGGGCCGCCTACACGCATAGTAAGATACGGCTTCATTTGAGTAGCGGGCATAAACCTGCCGCCCAGATTATACATCCGCTCTTTTAGTTGAGATCGTTTACGCGTTTGTTCAGGCAAACTCATTCCTTTTCTTATGTTTTAGGCGTGTAATAAATTCTCCGGAAAGCCGTCCAATATCACCTGCTCCTAAAAATAGCAGTAGATCCCCCGGCCTGACAAAACTAATCAGATAATCCAGAAGCCTCTCTTTTACTATGTAATTCGCGTTTATTTTTTTTATCTTTAATATCTCATCATATATATTCATAGAAGTAACCCCGAACATAGGCTTCTCATTGGCAGCGTATATATCTGTCAATATCAGGTAATCTGTATCGAAAAATGACTGCGCGAATTCCTTCTTTAGCAATTTAGTTCTTGTAAAACGGTGCGGCTGGAATATTGATATGAGCCGCTTGTAATTCATATTACGCGCCACCTTTAGGGTTGCCTTTATCTCTGTGGGATGATGGGCATAATCATCTATTATTGTTATGTTATTTATATGCGCTTTGATCTGAAAACGACGCTCTGCACCTTTATACTGATATAGAGCGGATCTTATCGCGTCCGGCGCGAGCCCTATTTCCAGGCCCGTCAATATTGAGGCCATGCTGTTTAAGATATTATGTTCGCCGGGTACGCGCAGCCTGAAGGTGCCTATGTCGTTACCTTCATACGTACAGCTAAACTCAGATTCCATGCCTTCCAACTTGATTTTGTCATAGTAAAGATTATTCTTTTTTGATTTTCCATACCTCAGTACCCTTGCCTTCAAATGCTTTGTAATCTTCTTTATATGCGGGTCCTCCCCCCAACAGATAACAGCTCCACCATGCTTAGTATTATTCATAAATTTCAAATACGCGTTTCTTATCTGCTCTATGTCATCATAATAATCAAGATGCTCGAGATCTATATTAGTGATAATACTGTAATCAGGATTCAGGTAAAGGAAGGAACCATCAGATTCATCCGCCTCTACGACAAAGTGCTCACCATCACCGATAAAGGCATTGCCATCAAGATACGGTACCAACGCGCCTACAATGCCGCTTGGCGTGAGATTGACCTCTTTGAGCATTGTCGATATCATAGAAGATGTGGTTGTTTTGCCGTGCGCTCCTGTTACCGCGATGCATTTTTTACCCTCCGCGAGATAGGTTAAAAATTCCCCCCTCTTGAATACTGGTATACTTTTCTTCTTTGCCTCTGACAACTCCGGATTATGGCTTAAGACCGCTGAGGAATAGACTACTATATCAATATCCTTAATATTCTCCCATCTATGGCCTATCTCTATATTCGCGCCCTCGCTTTTTAATTTATCAATAATATTACTCGATTTTATATCAGAGCCGCTTATCGTATGGCCCTTCTTAAGGCAGAGCCATGCTATCCCGCTCATACCTATACCGCCTATACCTATAAAATGTATTTTTTTAGGACTGCTTAGCATTGAAAAGCTCCGTTACCGCGGCTGCCAGGTTTTTGGCAGCATCGGGCCTTGAGAATATCCGGGTATTTTTAATCATCCTTCGCATCCCTTCTTCATCATTGATAATGGAAAATATACTATCTTGGAGTTTTTTTGGTGACAATCCGCTTTCTTTTAATATTACCGCCGCTCCTTCTCTGGCAATAAGAGTGGCGTTATCTTTCTGATGGCTACCTGCCCATGGATATGGTATAAATAAAGTAGGTATGCCAAAAAACGCTATCTCTGAGATTGTAGCCGCGCCCGCACGAGATATGACCATATCAGAGGCCTTATAAAGAAGTGTCATATTGTCACAAAAGCCTCTTACCCAATATATTATGTTGTTCATTCTATAAGCGTGTTCTACCATCGCATGGTCTTTATGCCCGGATATATGGAGTATCTGGATAGAATCTTTTTGTTTAGAGTCAAGAATTTTTACCATATCTACCATTGCCTTATTAATAGCAAAAGCGCCTGAGCTGCCCCCGAGGACAAGAAGCGTCTTTCTTTTTCGGGAAAATCTAAAGGCCTTAAGGGCCTGATCATTAGTTACCGTCTTGAAACCATCCCGCAGTTGGTGTCTTATAGGTATCCCGGTTAAAACACATTTAGCGTTCTTCTTTATTAATGGGTTATTAAAACTTAAGGCAACCCTGTCAACTATATTAAACAATATCCTGTTTGCGCGCCCCAGAAAGGCATTCTGCTCATGTATCAACGTCTTTATACCCACTGACGCTGCTGCCTGTATAACCGGGCCTGATATATACGCGCCAAATCCAACCGCTATATCAGGGTTTATTTTTGCGATAATTGGCGACGCGTTTAAACGCGATGTAATAAGCTTTATAATAAACTGGGGCCATTTGCGCGAAAGACCATAGGGCATCTTTGGAACATCAAGAACCAAAACATCAAAACCCGCCTTTCTTATCAACTCTTTGTTCGTTACGCTATTATCAATAACAAATATGGAGTCCGGGTGCCCTGCTCTTTTAAGCTCCTGGGCAAGTCCTATAGCAGGAAATATATGGCCTCCTGTGCCACCACACGTTATAAGTATTCTCATGTCTTCGGTCTTCGGTCTTCAGTCTTCAGTCTTCGGCAATAACCGTAAACCAGAAACCGCAAACCGAATTACCTCCTATGCTTTGCTATATTCAGCAAAAGCCCCACACTTGCTAAACTATATACAAGCGAAGTGCCTCCGGAACTTATAAATGGTAAGGGCATTCCCTTTGTAGGTATTGAGCCTGTTACCGCCGCGATATTTATAATAACCTGCAGGGCCAGCATTGTAACTAAACCAAAAGCGAGAAATTGGCCAAAGAGATCCCGCGCAGAATACGCTATCCTGAAACCTAGCCATATAAATATCGCGAAAAGTAATACAGTACCTAGCGTACCAACAAGCCCGAGCTCCTCACCTATTATAGAAAAGATGAAATCTGTGTGCGCCTCAGGCAAATAGAAAAGTTTCTGTTTCGAATGCGCAAGCCCTACACCAAAAAGGCCGCCGGTTCCCATGGCTATCATGGACTGGATTATCTGAAAACCGGACCCCCGGGGATCGTTCCAGGGATTCCAAAAAGCCATTATCCTCTTAATCCGATAAGGCTTCATAGCTATAAGCCCTATAATAGCGATTAAGCCGGGTATCGTCATGAACAAGAGCTGCTTTATGTCGACTCCCGCGATAAAAGCCATGATAATTATCAAACAGGCTAAAGCTATAGCGGTTCCAAGATCAGGTTCCAATAATATAAGAACCATGCAAGCACCCAGTGCCATCATAAGGGGCAATAGGCCATACAAAAAGTCCTTAATCTCTGATTGCTTACGAGCAAGGACATCAGCCGCGTAGAAAACAAGCGCCATCTTCGCTATCTCCGAAGGCTGAAAACTAATCGGACCTAAACTTATCCATCGTCTCGCGCCACCCGCTGCCCGGCCTATCCCCGGTATAAAGACAGCTATAAGCAGGAGTATGGAAAAAAGCAAAAACGGCTTTGTGAAATTCTTGAGTTTGCCATAATCAAAACTCATCAATGCGACCGCGGCTATTAGCCCTACAAGCATAAAAAGTAGGTGCCTTTTTAAAAAGTAGGCACTACTGCCATATAGCTCATAAGCAAAAACAGAGCTTGAAGAGTATATCATCACAGTACCTATAGCGAGCAAAATCGCTGTAACCAAAAAAAGGTTTATACGTATCTGTCTCATGTTTTCGCCGTGTGCCTGCCCCGTTGCTCCGAAGGAGCTTTACGGGGTTGTGTGCCTGCCCCGTTGCTTTGAAGGAGCTTTGCGGAGTCATGCATATCGCGCAATCTCAATACTGCCTGCTGGAATGCCTTGCCACGATCACTGTAACTTGAGAACATATCAAAACTAGCACACATAGGAGATAGCAAGACCGTATCACCAGATATTGCCCTATCCCCGGAGATAGCAACAGCTTCGTCCATAGAAGACGCCTCTATCATATCCACGATACCATCAAGATCGTCTCGTATCTTCTCTCTGGCCTCTCCGATAAGTACCATGCATCTTACCTTATCTTTGAACGCTTCTTTAATAGCCTTGTAATCACTACCCTTATCTCTTCCACCGGCAATAAGTATAACATTTTCCGAGCACGCGCTTAAGGCGGCTTTGCAAGCGTCAACAGTCGTTGCCTTGGAATCATCTATATACCTTACGCCATCTATGGCAGTAACGTGCTGAAAACGATGATCCAACCCCTTAAAACTAATAAGCGCGCTTCTGATATCTTTCAATGCCGCTCCGGCAAGATATGAACATAGGCTACAAGCAAGTATGTTCGATACGTTATGACTGCCTGGTAACTGTATATCACTTACAGAACATATCCGCATCTCGTCTGCATCGATATTCAAAACAAGGTCATTGCCCTTAAGATAAGCGCCATTTACCATCTCGTTTATACTGTAATAATATACCCTGGAACCAGGGCCAGGCCTAAGCGATCTTACCTTTTTATCATCATAGTTTAAGACACAAAAATCACTGCTATCCTGATTCTTATATATATTTTTTTTAGCTGAGAAATAATCAATAAAATCACGATGCCAATCAAGGTGGTTCTGAGTAATATTCGCTATCAGCGCTATCTTGGGCTTAAACAGGCCTGTCCTCTTAAGTTGAAAAGAGCTTACCTCTAAAACTACGGGCTGGCCTTTGGTTATAGTTAAGGCCTCGCCTGAAAAAGCATTACCGATATTACCGCAAACAACCGGCCTTTTGCCTGAGGCATGGAGCATCAAGCCTATAAGTGTAACAATAGTGCTTTTGCCATTTGTACCTGTAACTGCTATAATAGACCCCTTGCAAAACCAGGATGCCATCTCGATCTCACTGATTACAGGTATGGACCTTTTTTCAGCGATATTGAGAATGTCAGAATCATCCTTAACACCAGGGCTGACCACAAGAAGGTCGCAATCCTCTATAATCGCCTGGGTATAGCTAGCAAGCTCCACACTGATTTGATTCGTTTTAAGTTTTTTGGCGGCCCGCAAAAGCTCCTGGCTAGTATTTGAATCTGTGCAATAGACCTGAGCGCCTTTCTCTTTAAGAAGCAAAGAGGCTGCTATACCGCTAACCCCTAAACCAACTACCGTCACCTTTTTACCTTTTAATATCATGTGTAATATACTTGTTTAGTATTAAGTATTAAGTTGTAAGTTATAAATTTCAAGTTAACATCTATTCCACATTTAATACTTAATGCTTTTCCCTTTTCCCTTGTGCCTTGTACCTAGAATCTACCTAAGCTTCAGGGTCATAAGAGTAAAAAGCGCTAATATAGCTGCTACTATCCAAAAGCGCACAACTATCTTCGACTCGGGCCACCCCTTCATTTCTAAGTGGTGATGAAACGGCGCGCACAAAAATACCCTCCGGCGCTTTATCTTAAAGATTGTAACCTGCAGTATCACAGATATCGCTTCAAACACAAATATCCCACCTACAATAAGCAGCAGTATCTCTTTCTTGATACAACAGGCAACAACGCCTATGCCTCCTCCCAGGGCAAGTGAGCCTACATCACCCATAAATACAGTAGCGGGATATGAATTAAACCAAAGAAAGCCCAAGCCCGCGCCTATTATCGCAGCACAATATATCGATAGCTCCCCGGTTCCGGGGACATAATAAATAAACAAGTAATTTGAAAGCTGGCTGTTACCAACAATATAGCTGATTATAGCATAAGCCAAGGCTACCATTACCATGCATCCTATGGCCAATCCATCGAGTCCGTCCGTCAGATTGACCGCGTTCGATGTACCTACTATCACAAACATAACAAAGAAGATATAGAGTATTCCAACATTAAAAGCTATATTTTTGAAAAATGGAAAGTATATGCTGCTTCCCACATTCGTGTCCAGGAATAGCACAATCCCTATTATGAGCCCTAGTATAATCTGTCCTGTGAACTTGGTCTTCTTGCTAAGCCCGTTGCCTTTCTTCGCGGTAAGTTTTCTATAGTCATCTATAAAACCAACAGTACCAAGCCATAATGTCGCGAATATTGTCAATAGTATATAACGGTTATCTAATCGCGCCCACAATATTGTAGTGATCAGTATTGATATCAGCATAATCACGCCGCCCATTGTCGGGGTACCCTCCTTATCCTTATGCATAGGATATATGCCCGGGACCTCTTCCCTGGAACGTATACGCTCGCCGATATTAAGGTTTTTCAGCAGCCTTATAAGATATGGCCCAAAAATAATACTCAACAAAAACGCGGTAATAATAGCGCCAACCGCCCTGAATGTTATATAGCGGAATACATTAAATCCAAAGAATATATCCTTTAATGAATAAAACAAATGATAAAGCAAATCTGTGGCTCCTTGCTCCCTTGTTTAGTTATAAAGCTTTCAAAAAATTATACCTACCAAATATCATAGGCAGACAGCTGCTGATAGCCTTTCGACTATCTCCTCCATCCTCATACCCCTTGAACCCTTTATCAGTACGGTATCACCACTAGCAAGGATATGCCTTAAGTAAGGCGAAACATCTTTCTTATTGGTAAACAACTTTATGCGGCCCTTATCCATACCATTATCCACGGCACCTTTGGCGATAAAGAGTGCCTTATTACCAAATGCAATAAGGAAATCAGCTGCCTTTGTCCGGGCAAGGAAACTCCCGCAGTCATAGTGAAATCTTTGCGCGTTTTCGCCAAGCTCCAGCATGTCACCGCAACATACGATCTTCTTCCCCTTGCCTTGATATTCTTTCAGCACGTTAATCGCGCATTCAAATGAGATGGGATTAGCATTATAAGCATCGTTTATTATAGTAAAATCACCGCAATCAAGAACCTCCATTCTCATGGAAGCACCCTTAAAGCCAGTGAAGGCATGCTCCATCTTTCCAATATCCATGAAAAGTGAAGCTGCCGCAAGCGCGGCTAACGCATTATAAACATTATGCGTTCCCAACAAAGGCAACCTGATGGCTTTTCCCTTAACAAGAAACTCCATACCTTGAGCGGTTTGTGTTATCTCTTCTGCCTTAAAGTCCGCACTCTTATTTTTGATACCGAAGTCTATAATCTTTATATCGTTATAGCTCTCCCTGGATAACATCTCATCGTCACAGTTACGTATCCAGACGCCTCCTTTATCAAGAGACTTTACTATAGCAATCTTCTCCCTTAACACACCTTCTCTGCTGTTTAAACCCTTAAGATGCGCGGGACCTATATTGGTAGTAATGGCAACAGTAGGCACAAGGACCGCGCTATTATACTCAATCTCACCAGCAACACTTGTTCCAACCTCTATTACAGCTATCTGCTCATCTCTTAACCTTAAGAGAGTATTCGCTACACCAACCTTGTTATTAAGGTTACCTTGAGTTTTTAGAACAGTCAGTTTCTTACCCAGCAGATAGGCAAGCATATCCTTTGTTGTTGTCTTGCCATTTGAGCCTACGATACCTATGACAGGAATATGGAACTTTCTTCTGTGCGCCTTCGCGAGCTCGCTTAAGGCCTTCAATGTATCATCTACCCTGATGACGGGTATCCGCGCTGAAATATCAACATCCTTTTTTGTTATAACCACGCGGGCCCCTCTCTTTACAGCTTCATCAATAAATCCCGCGCCATCGAAATGCTCGCCCTTTAGTGCCAAAAAAAGCTCATTCTTCTGTACGCAACGCGAATCAGTAGATATCGAGTCTATCTGCGCGTTAGTGTCACAATATCTATCTTTAGCAGAGGTAATCCTAATTATATCTTTTATCGTAAACACTTACACCCTCTCTGCAATCTTGTTTTGCTCTAGTATTTCTTCGACCACCTTTTTATCATCAAACAAAATAGTGGTATCCTTGAATACCTGATACCCCTCATGCCCTTTTCCAGCTATCAATATAGTATCATTGCGCTTAGCCATGTTAACCGCGCATTCAATGGCATCCTTACGATCAGCGCGAACCTTGTAATTTTTATACTCCTGAGGCAGGCCCTGTAACACATCGTCTATTATCTTTTTGGGATCTTCACCCCGAGGATTATCACTTGTTATAACCACATAATCCGCTAATTCCGCCGCTACCTTAGCCATCTCGGGACGCTTCTTCTTGTCTCTATCGCCACCACAACCAAAGACTACTATAATATCCCCTGCGGTAATATTCTTAAGGGTGCTCAACACATTTAAAAGCGCGTCACCGGTGTGCGCGTAATCAATAAAGACGGAGAATTCGTTCTCATCACCCCCTACCCGCTGAAGCCTGCCTGGGGCACCTTTAAAACCTCTTATGGCCTCTTGTATATTATAAGACTCTAAACCTGCCGAGTACGCAAAGGCTATAGCGGCTAGGATATTATATATATTGTAAAGGCCGATAAGTCCTGTCTCTATATTCAGTACCTCTTTAGGCGTCTCCACCTTAAAAGCGCTACCCTTAGAAGATATATCTATGTCAAACGCTCTTATGTCCGGTTTATTATTAATACCATATGTCAGGACACGGCTCTTTTGCTCCTGGATAAGCAGCCTGCCATAGGTGTCATCGCAATTTATTATCGCTACAGCACCCTCTTTTAGCGTAGTAAAGAGTTTACGTTTAGCGCTAAAATACTCTTCCATGGTTTTATGATAATCAAGATGTTCACTTGTCAGATTTGTAAAAATAGCCTTTTTAAACTCTATAGCGTCAACACGGCTTTGATCAAGCGCATGGCTTGAAACTTCAATAGCACAGTTTGCAATACCTGACCTCTCCATTTCGCGCAGAAACATCTGCAAGCTGATAGATGAAGGTGTTGTGTTTACCGCGGGTATAAGCCTGTCACCTATCCGGTAATTAATCGTACCTATCATGCCGCAATGACGTCCTGAACATTCCATAATAGCGGCAATCAGATAGAGTATAGTGGTCTTTCCGTTTGTTCCCGTGATACCTGTGGCCTCAACACGTAATGATGGATGCGAATAAAAATTGGCGGCTATCAAGGCACATGCCTTTCTTATGTCCTCGACAATTACTCTTGTCACATTCTTATATGTTATAAAATCTTCTTCCGCAACAACAGCTACCGCGCCGCGCTCTATCGCCTCATCTATAAAATCATAGCCACTATGATTACTACCTACTATAGCGAAGAAGAGCCCCGAATCCTTTAACTGCTTAGAATTATAAGCTATATTCTCTATATCAAGATGTCTATCTCCCTTTATTGCGGCAGGCCTTATTCCTCTGAGCAATTGATTAAGCTTCATATACCGCCGCCTCCTGTTCAACATCAAGATATCTCAATGTAGCGTCACAAATCTCTTTAAACACAGGCCCTGATACCGTACCACCAAAATAACCTTTGCGCGGGGTATCCACCATAACACATACCGCGACAACAGGCCGCTCCATTGGTGCGAAACCTACAAAAGAGGCTATATAATCCCTATGCGAATACCTGCCTGAAGGCCCGACTTTCTGTGCTGTACCTGTCTTGCCCCCCGCGGCAAATCTATCAAGCCTAGCACGCGTGCCTGTGCCTTGCTCTATTACGCCCTTCATTATCTCTCTTATCTGCCTCGATGTCTGCTCCGAGGTAACACGCCGAACTATTACAGGTTCATATTTTTTTATAATCTCACCCTTAGAATCTATAATACTGTCAACAATGCGCGGCTTCATGAGCTGGCCACCATTAGCAATAGCTGATAAACTTGCTATAAGCTGTATAGGAGTGACACCTACCTCCTGGCCTATTGGTATCGCTGTGATTGAATATTTACTCCATTGATTAAGGGGCCGCACTATGCCTTTAATCTCTCCTGGTAAACCTATTCCAGTGGTGACGCCAAATCCATAAGCCTTTATATATTCGTAGAGATCCTTTTCTCCAAGGCGCATGGCTGCCTTGACTGTACCTATGTTGGATGATTTTTCAATAACTTCTTTGAATGTCATATCCCCATGGCCACGGTGATCATGAAGTGTATGCCCCGCTACATACCAAGCGCCATTTTCACAAAAGAAACTATCCTCGATAGATACCTTATCTGTATCAAGGCAGGCGGAAGCTGTAATAATCTTAAATATAGACCCGGGTTCATAGTAATCAGATAACGCGCGGTTTCTTTTAGCGTCATCTGTGGCACAATTAAAATGATTAAGGTCAAATGATGGCAATACAGCCAGCGCAAGGATATCCCCTGTGTATGGATCCATTACCAGGGCAACACCTGCTTTTGCCTTATGCTTGTCATAAGCCCTTCTCAGGGCCTTTTCAGCTATATGCTGTATAACCTCATCTAAGGTAAGAACTATATTATAACCATTTACCGGTGGGATATAAGCGCCTTCAAAGGCATGTATCTCTCTTCCTTTCGCATCTCTTCCTATGGTCTTATAGCCAGCCTTACCATGCATATACCTGTCATAATAAGATTCGATGCCTTCTAACCCTGTATTGTCAATACCCGCAAAGCCGATAACCTGTGATGCTAGGCCCGCGGCAGGATAAAAACGCTTTGTCTCATCAATTAAATGAATGCCTGCAAGATTTAGGGCCTTTACCTTTGCCGCTTTTTCAGGCGAAATCTTTCTGGCAAGCCATACAAAGAGCTTATCACGGCTTAGCCTTTCATAGAGGAATGACTCGTCCTTGAAAAGAATAGGCGCGAGCAATCTTGCGGCCTCTTTTTTCTTCTTAACATCTCTAGCAACAGCATAGACAGAATCTACTTTAAGATTAAGGGCCAATTTACGCATGTTTCTGTCTAATATAGAGCCGCGTGTCGGTTCAAGTTCAATGCGGACAGAATGCTGCGCCTGGGCAAGATCGACTGCTTTTTTATGGAATGCAAGATGAATATAGGCTATGCGAAATGTAATAAGAGTAAGTAACAATATAAAAATAAGTGTTACCAGGCCTATTCGAAATTTATATCGTCTTATATACAATGTAGGGGCTCTTTTTAAAAATGGAGGAGTAAAATAGTCACTTCGAGCGGCTATTTTATGGTTGTATAGAAATTTATAATTTTCTATACTATGCGTTACTTCAATTCTTCAGCTACAGCTTCAGTACCAAGTGAAAACATGCTTAACATCATCCTGCCGGCACGCGCAATTGGAGATGGCACGACAACCATTGTATCAAGAGCAACAGGCTCCTTTACCCTAACATTGTAACAATCAAGCGGCATATAAACCTGTACCTCTTGCTTGGCTTTTATAGCCTTTTCAAGCCTGGCAGGGGATTCTAACCTTGATATATTATATCGTAAAGTACGATTTTGGTCAATCAATAAAGCGAGGCTTTTCCTGGAAGTATTTATAGAGTAGCTGTATTCCAACAGCCTTGCATGCTGGTATACATACATGCCTGATAATAATGTTACCGCCATAATAGCTGTTAAAGCTTTTTTCATCTTACAACCTCTCAGCTGCTCTAAGCCTTGAACTGCGCGAACGCGGATTATCGAGTATCTCTGTCTCCATCGGCCTTACTGGTTTTTTTGTTAAAATCTTTAAAATCTTTTCTTTGGCCATGCCCCTAAATGTATGCTTGACTATCCTGTCCTCAAGCGAATGAAACGATATTACCACTATCCTTCCCCCGCGCTTCAAGAACCTAGGCGCCTTAATAAGCGCTTCCTTCAACGCATTCAATTCATCATTAATAAATATCCTAAACCCCTGGAAGGTTCTTGTCGCAGGATCAATCCTTGATCCGGGCCGATATTTCACGGCGTCTCTGACTATAGCTGCGAACCTTAAGGTATCTTTTACAGGAGCTATCCTGTTCTCCGTTACTATCGCCTTGGCTATTCTGCGCCAGTATCTCTCTTCCCCAAAATCTCTTATAATAACTCCTATCTCAGTTTCACCCATCTTTCTTAAGGCCTGCCAAAGAGGCAGCCCTCTTTCTTTATCCAGCCGCATATCTAGGGGGCCATCTCTTAAGAAACTGAAACCTCTCGACGCTTCGTCCAGTTGAAACGAAGATGTACCTAAGTCAAAGAGCATCGCGTCTACATCTCTTATATCTAAATCAGCCAATACCTTGTCAAGGTTTCTATAATTTTCATTTATCAGATTGAAAGCGCCTTCAAAG
Organism: uncultured Planctomycetia bacterium; assembly: GCA_964523875.1. Classification (GTDB taxonomy): domain Bacteria; phylum Omnitrophota; class Gorgyraeia; order JABMRG01; family JABMRG01; genus JAUVHV01. The sequence goes on from CAZGAS010000016.1 coordinate 16,585, forward strand.
CGTTTCAGGTTCTTTGCTGCTGTTTCAAGCGTTAATTTGTCCGCGTCTATTCCGATAAGCCTTCCACCGGGTGCAATAGCTTCTAATATTTTTCCCGCATGTCCCGCGCCGCCAATAGTGCAATCCAATATAACATGTTTTTTTTTACAACCTAAATACTCAAGAGTCTCATCAAGTAATACGCTTTTGTGCACTTAGAATCCCTCCTTGAGTAATCCCTACTTATTATTGCTAAAACCTCTCTCAAGGCGCGGGTTGATACCTACCAGTCGGGAATTACCATTAAGGGCACGCAGCTTCTTAAGCCGTTCTATTAGAACGTAACTCTCCTCAAGAAGCTTCTTCTTTCTGGCTATCGCATCAGTAGTAAATAGCATAGCTCATATCCTCCCCTTATTCATTGATAAGGTTTTCCGCGATCTCTTCGTATGATTCCTTTGAGGTATTATAAAACTCTTTCCATGACTCTTTTGCCCATATCTCTATCCTGTTTGAAACACCGATAAAGACTACTTCCTTTTTTATGTCAGCGTAATCTTTAAGATAGGACTGCAAAAGGATCCTGCCTTGTTTATCAGCAAGCACATCCTGCGCGCCTGAAAAGAATAAGCGATTAAACTTTCTATGTTCTGATTTGGTAAAGGATATAGAACGGAATTTAGATTCCTGGATCTTCCACTCTTCTTCAGTAAAAACAAAGAGGCACTTATCAAGGCCGCGGGTAATATAAAGTTTCTCCGCATAAGCCTCTTTTAGAGCTTCACGAAATTTTGAAGGAATAATCAGCCGCCCCTTGCGGTCTAAGCTATGTGCAAACTCTCCGTAAAACATTCTTTAGCCTCTCTCCCCACCGAGAAGGGCCTTAATTGCGTATAAGCAACAAACAATCTCTGCTTGATTCTTTATTGCCCACCGAAAAGGGCCTTAATCGTGTCAAAGCAACAGATTGTCTCTGCCTGATTCCTTATCGCCCACCGAGAAGGAATCTATCTACCTACCAAGAAGGTCTTATTTCACTCCACTTTACTCTACTCTCAACCACTTCGTTACAAATATACATCATAATCCCAATATTGTCAAGGGATTATTTTTAATTTTTAACATGGGTTTAAAAAGTTTTTGATAGAGGGTTAAAATACACTAAATAGAGGGGTTACAACGGGTTTGGACTACTACATATGGGGTAATATCAAAAATAAAAAACTAAACTGTTTCCTAAATAAGATTGACCCTGTGAAGCAAAAGGGGGCAGTGGGTTGCGTTACACCCACTGCCCCCTTTGTGGTTTGAAAACAGGGTCTACACTCTTACTTAGCCCAGATACCTTTGCCTTCTTTCCTGGCCTTGCGTTGAAGCATTAGAAATTCATCCGCGTATTTTTCATTAGGCGGGATAATAAGTATCTTTGCGTAACCTTCTTCGATCATCCTTTTATTCACACAAATATCACCAACATATACATAAGCGAGGAGCCTTTCATACTTGTCTCTTCTTCGCGCATCAAACTCAAGGCGTACTATCTTTCCAGAGACTAGTTTCTTATTAAAGGCCTTCGCGGCCTTGGCAAGATATTCCGCGGGAGGGTGTTTATAATTCATCTCAGGGGTATCTATCCCAAGGTACCTAACATTCTCCCCATTTGCCAGCCGTACTGTATCACCATCATAAATATAAGCAACCCTGAACGAATCCTCTTCTCGTGCGCACTGTAAACAACCGGATAAAAAAACAGCCACATTGACTATCAGAAAAAATATAATAATCTTAATGGCAAAACTCTTTGAACACAGCTTAAACATTCTTTTAGTCATGTAATCTGCTAATCTCAGTATGGCACTATATAACTCTCTTCATCGACAGTATTCATATAATCTTCGAAAGTTATCTGGCCTGTTATCTCCTTGCTTACCTGTGCCTTCCTGGCAGAAAGGTAAGGGTGAGTAAACCAATAACGCTTTGGTCCTGTCTTTCCTTCCATTTGCCACTGCAGAAGTTTATCAAGCGCGCTAAGCATACCTTCAGGGTTATAGTTAGCCTTCTTAAGATATTTTACTGCTAAGGCATCTGCCTCAAACTCATCTTCCCTGCTGTTCGCGAGCATAAGCTGCCCAAAGGCCTCACCTGCCTTACCACGCGTATAAGAATCCCTGGCTCCTTGCATAACAAGTATCTGCATAATCTGATAACCGAGGCTGTTCTGGAGCCGTTTTATGCTATGCCTCGCGCAGACGTGGCCTACCTCATGCGCTAAGATAGCGGCGATCTCATCATCATCCAGCTTCTCGAGCAGAGCCTTAAATATATATATATATCCGCCGGGAAGAGCAAAGGCATTCTCAACATCGTCCTTATCAATAACCTTAAATGTAAATATGAGCTCTTTCCTGTCGGATACATCCGCTATCCTTTTTCCAAACTCCGCTACCTTCTCCTGGTTCAGGTAATTCTCGTCCAGATCAAATTTTTCCTCAACCTGCTCAGCTATAGAACGGCCCATATTCATTTCTTTCTCTTTTGATATAAAGAGGTTTTCTTCCCGGCCTGTAGCAAGATTGTATTCGGGGTAAGCATAATTTGCAGTAAAGATAATAGATAAGGCCGACAAGCTAATCACTAACTTGGAGATATTCATTTGCAGCCTATAATCTCTTTTGCAGCAATAGGTTTTCAAGTTCCTTTGGGTCATTTGAACGCTGCAGTGCTATTTCCTCAGAAATTATATTCTCGCAAACAAGATTGGCTAAGGAGCCATTTAGCGTAATCATACTGTCCGCGGAGCCTGTCTGTATAGCTGTATATATCTGATGTACATTATTTTCCCTGATAAGGTGCCTTATAGCGTGGTTTACACTCATAATCTCTGGAGCTAAAACAAGTGAATCTTTATTCTTCATCGGTATAAGCTCCTGCACTACCACGCCTAAAAGTACAGCACTTAACTGTATCCTGACCTGTTGCTGCTGTTGTGCGGGAAAGACATCTATTATGCGATTTATAGAGTGTGCCGCGCTGTGAGTATGCAGGGTAGCCAGCAAAAGGTGACCTGTCTCCGCTAGCGTCAAGGCCGCCTTTATAGTATCGAGGTCTCTCATCTCCCCTATCATGATAACATCAGGAGTCTCTCTTAAGACGTGCCGTAACGCTTCATGAAATGATACTGTATCGCTTCCCACCTCACGCTGGTCAACAATGGATTTTTTGTGCGCATGCACAAATTCTATAGGGTCTTCTATGGTAATAATATGACACTGGCGGCGCTCATTAATATATTCTATCATACTTGACAAGGTAGTGGATTTTCCACTACCTGTAGGACCTGTTACGAGTATAAGCCCGTTTGGCTTGTTTGCGAAGTCATTAACAATAGGCGGAATACCTAGATCCTTCAGCGTAGGAATATCAAACGGAATAAGTCTTATAGCAACACCCACTGAGCCCCGTTGGTAATAAGCATTAAGCCTGAAACGGCTTATCCCTTCCACACCAAAAGAGGCATCAAGCTCCTTCTCCTTATTAAACCTCTTGATCTGCTCTTCTGTTAAAACAGGATATATTAGTTTCTCTATCTCCTCACTCTTTAAGGGGGTCTGGTATTTTATTGATTTTATCTGGCCGCTTAAGCGCAGCATAGGTGGGGCACCTGCGGTAAATATCAGGTCTGAGGCCTTCATGCCATTCATTAATTCAAGCAATTGACGTAATTGAACCATTTGTATATCCTCTTATATTAATAACATTAAAAGCAAGCGCTTGTAAGCCGAGTTCTGTTAATGACGAAACAAGTTACCCAGCTCTTATAAAGAGCAAGCAACGTAACTTGTATACCGGAATTAATACTTAAGGACGCGATAGAAAAGAGCGTCCGAAATATCCACTCCTTCGTCACCAGATGGCCATCTATCTAGCCCTGCCATTACTGGCAGGGTCGTTTTCCTGTTTTAAAGGAAAGTAGCGACCTAACCCGCTCCGCTAACTGAGGAACGGACCATTCCTATGGCGGAGCCTATTTGGTCTTGCACCACGTAGAGATTACCGCGTTTCACATCACGATTAAATGCATCTATAATATAAGAGAGATTGAGCCGCTAGGCCCAAATACCCTCATGGTAGAAACATTTATCGATCCTCGTCTCTGTGGCTCTCATCCTCCCTGTTTTAATTTCGGGAAAATGGCCTCTGGCAATATAAAACATCACGAGAAGCTATCCTCATGAATCATCTCAAATTCATGGACGGGCGTTAC
>CAZGAS010000016.1:20837-24484 GCA_964523875.1 uncultured Planctomycetia bacterium
GCTACGTTGTCCTGTGGAGCTCGGACTTTCCTCCCCTGTAGTTTTAACGCGCAAAACTGAGCACAAGGGCGGCCATCAAGCGCCTGCTTCAAAGAGCTAATTAATTCTGTCTGCTTTTCAATATAAAAGATTTTCCAATTCTTTTTTTACCTGCATCATCAATAGCCTTGTTAGCGAGTTTATCAGCAGCCCTGTTCTCTTCCCTGGGGATGCTATTTACACTTACCTGTTCAAAACTATTTAATAGCTGCGTAACCTTAGAATAAAGTTTTTTAAGAGCGGGATTTTTTACCTTATACTCGCCCCCTAACTGCTTAGCAACAAGTTCACTATCCGTATTTATTATAAGCTCTTTTGCTCCCAAGCCGCACGCGGCTTCCATACCGAATATAAGGGCTCTATATTCTGCTACATTATTGGTTGCGTGTCCGATAAACCTGTCTATATTCTTTAAAACAATTCCCTGTGCATCCATAACCACTATACCTATACCGGCAGGGCCGGGATTACCCCGGGCGGCGCCGTCAATATATATACTCAGAATATTATAATCAGGCTTTTTCATCTTGAATATAGAGTATGCGTTGGCAATTTTCGCACAATATTATCTTCTCTTTCATGCAAACCTCATTTACAACTTGGGGTGGAAGCTGCATATAGCAACCGCTGCAATTACCATTAACAACTTCTGCCAGTGCTTGACCGTCTCGGCCCGCGAGTATTCTTTCATATTCACTCAATATCTTTTTGTCTACAAGCGGGGTAAGGGCCTCTCTCTTTTTCTTAAGCGCAACAATTGACACGTCTATATCTTTTACCTGCTGCTCTACCTCTTTTATCTGAGTATCTATACTTTTTGATTCCTCAGCGAATTTCTGCTTCTCCTGGTCAAGGCGCTCTTTTGCCTCATCTATCTTATCAATAAAATTAATTATCTCTTCCTCTAAAAGTGAGTTATCCGCTTTATGGCTCTCTATCTCACCAACCATAGTAGTATATTCCTTGTTGGTCTTTATCTGATTAAGCTGGCCCTGCAGCTTTTTTACTTCCTCCTCTTTGGTGCCAAGCATCATCTCTTTCTCTTTATGCTTGAGCTGAATATCCTTAAGGTTCTCCTCCGCGGCCTTAATACCTGACTGCTTCTGGATAAGGGACTCCTTAAGGTCATTTATCTCGTTGGGCTTGAGTTCTTTTTCAGATATAAATTTATATATCTGCGCGTCAATAGTCTGCAAGCCTATCAAAAAACCTATCTGTTCCGCTACAGTCATCTTTTCATCCATAATGTAAAAATTATACCATAAGAATATAAAAATACAAGTAAAATAGGTATTTTCTGTACTACTATTATATATAATCTCTTATGCCTTTGCCTTCGCATCGCAGGTATTTTTGCCATCCATTTATTTCCAGGGCAAAAAAATCCAATGCGCTGCTAAAGGCAAAGGCATAAGAGATATTTTTATCTGTTTTGGGTGATTAAGGCAAGAACGGTTCTTGATGGCATTATAATTAGTAGCTGTCCCTAATAAACGTCTCTGCTCAGGTTCAGGGCAATGGTGAGCAAAGAAAAACCTCTCTAAAGTCTATAATAGAGAGGTTTTTCTGCGTCGAATCATGGTAGCGGCGAGTGGACTTGAACCACTGACAACACGGGTATGAGCCGTGTGCTCTAACCAACTGAGCTACGCCGCCACAAAACTATACATTCACGCTTGCCCCGTACCTGAATGGAATGAATAGTATGGGGCGCCGCCACAAATTTACACATTCACACTTGATTTTGATATGAAATTATAACAGAAAAGCCCAACCTGTGTCAAGAACGGTTCTTGATAAGCACTGACATGCGTAGTCGCACTGAATAATCGTTCTTAAGATTTCTCAACGCTTCGGGGTGATTACAGCAGGACCTCTTTGTTGCGAATGGCATGGTTTTTTCGCGGTATTTAGTCTATATTAATGAGCAACAAAATGGAATGAGTAAACCGCGCTGGGGTTTGCGAATGCTCCTGCGAAAATTACCCCGAAGTGTTGAGAGGTTTAATCTTCAGCAGAAATTTTTACTCTAGACAAGCTATTTATACCTTTTTACCCTCTGCGCAGGCGCCATTTCTACGGCACATTATCATGCTTGAATGATGCGTAAGTTTAATAGCAATATCATCTACTATCGAATAGACACAAGGTATTACAACAAGGGTTAAGAGCGTCGCGAATATTATACCCCAGCATATAGAGAGCGCCATAGGTACCAAAAAAGGATCCTTGCCTCCTATGCCATACGCGACCGTAGATAAGCCGCCTGCTGTTGTAACAGTGGTTAATATAACAGGCCTTAGCCTGACTTGCCCTGCCCTGATAATAGAATCATACCTGTTCATACCTTCTCTTCTTAATTTATTTATAAAACTTACCAGTACTATCGAATCATTTACAACAATACCATTAAGCCCGACTATGCCTAATATAGCTAAGAATGACATAGGCACACCATGGGCTATAAAGGCTATAACAACACCTATTATACCAAACGGTATCGCGAGCATAACAATAAAGGGCTGAACCAGCGACCTGAAAAAAGAAGCCAATATTAAGTATATAACCAAGAAAGCATAAAAGAACGCCTCAAGAAGGCTCGCGAGTGACTTCATCGATTCTTCCTGCTCTCCGCCATACTTGATGGAATAACCAAAATACTTATCTTTTAAACCGGCGAATTTCTTCTGTAACATCTTATTTATCTTGACCGATGTTATCTTATCTGTATCAAGATTAGAGGATGCGGTCACTACACGTTTCCCATCCAGGTGGTGTATGGTTGTAGTTCCGGGCACTTTATCTATGCTAGCCACCTTTGTAAGTGGAATAAGATTTCCGTATTTATTTTGTATGAATATGTTATCAAAGACATCGTCCTTGTTTGAGACCTCTTTTGAGAACATAATAGTAACATCTGTCTCTTCTTCCGCCTTTACCGGTTTTATCTGTGTAGCGATAATACCCTCAAAAACTCCCCGTACTGTCTTTGCTATCTGGGCGATAGAGAGCCCCGCGGTCTGCGCTTTATCATGGTCAACCTTGATGCGTATCTCCTCCTTACCCGGCTTATGATCCCATGTTACATCGGTTGTTCCGTCAATCGTCTTAAGATAATCTATATACTCAAAGGCTATCTCATCAAGTGTATCAAAATCTTCACCTCTCGCCTTGACCTCAACAGGCTTGCCTACAGGGGGACCCGCCTCAGGCTTATCGATCCTAAACTCAGTAAATCCCTTAATGCCTTTTGTCTTTTTCCGCAATTCAGCTATAATCTGGTCCGCGCTTCTTTTTCTATCCTGTTCAGGCTTAAGATAAATAGCTATCTGGACAAGATGGCTTGCCTTACCACCGAACGGATCATGACGATCCTCTTGAATATTTCCTACAGAGGTGACAAACGCGTCCATCTCTTCAGCGGGAATCTGTGCAACTATCTCCTCAACAGGCACTATAAGTTCATTTGTCTTATTTAATGGCGTACCTATAGGCGCCTCTGCCCTTATGAAAAAATAATTTATGCCAGCGCTTGGAAATAAGACAAATTGTAATGGCCCCTTACCGGAAAAAGAAAGTATTATAATAGCAATGGACACTATTGCCGC
>CAZGAS010000017.1:0-10492 GCA_964523875.1 uncultured Planctomycetia bacterium
CTATTATATCATATTTCTATCTTAACCACTGGTATGAAATTTGGGGAGTATTATACCCTGCTACCATAATCGCTTGACTTATATTGCATAATAAGCTATTCCTGCCAGTTCTTTAATATGCCTTTTGTGTAAGCGTAGCATCTTTTCGAATTACCTACACTCTTTTTCCCTACTATGGCAAATGCTTTCTTTACCTGTTCTTTGCCAAGAGAGTCCGTCAATGCAATTATCTCCTCTACCACCTTGGGATCGTTCTCTTTAAAAACTATTTTAGCATACCCCTTGGCCTCGCTTAACTTCTTTGCGCCATACAACAGTTCTAGCCTGTCCCATTCTGTTTCTAACCATTCTGGATCATATAAAGGCAAAACTTTATAGGATTTAGCTAATAGGCCTTCGTAATCGCCCTCTTTAGGGGTATCATACGCAACATCGATAAGGTTTAAGCTTCTCAATTCCCCCATACCCTTGCTAATAACCCATTTGCTTATATTGAAACGTTTGGCTAAAACATCCAGACTGGAGAACCACCAAGGGGCTGAATTGCTTATACTGACATATGCTAAGTTTATAAGGTAACAGAATTTTGCTCTTTGTGAAAGTTGCTTACTCCACCCATATTCCCAGTAATTATCAGGTACCTGAAAATACCACCCTTTCGGCATTGAATAGGCTGTTTCCGGATTATCGTAGCTCAATAATGTAATAGTAGCATCTTTATTATATTCAGGTTCAAATTTTATAAGTTTATAATCTTGCTCAAGTTTTCTTAGGCTTTTTATGATCTGCCTTCTATAAGCAGTCCTTGTCATCGTATCGTATAATCCTAAAGAAGCTGCTATCTTATCGTAATTAAGAATTATCTTACCGTCAGGGTTATTATCGAACTCCCTTAAGAGCAGGAGATATAAATCAAACGCCCTTTCACTCTGCCTTGTTAACATGCGACCTGCCAGATTAGGGTTCTCCAGGAATTGCCAAGATAGAAAAACTCCGTCTTCTTGAACTGGAATTGCGCTTGTAGCTTTTTCATCTATTTTTATGGTATTAAAATATTTAAACAGTTCACTTGCTAAGCCCTTTGACTTTATAAGTACATTCGTTTCTGCGTTCTTAGTAAATGCGCTTTCGCTCCAGTTTGAACTACCCATTATGACAATCTCGTTATCTATAACTATGGCCTTGGCGTGTGTATATGTAGTGAGGTCATCATATTCTACATCTATTCCTGCCTCTTTAAACACTTTAAAGCACCAGGCATTCTTCCCCTTTGCTGCCCATTTATATGTATCCTGTCCAGTAACAAAATCTATATTTTGATCTAAGATAACTTTTAGCTCTACGCCCCGTTCATTAGCACGTATCAGCTCTTCAACCAACTTATAGACTTTAGTGGTTTTATCATAAGGATGCAAGCTAACCTGATACATCACCATATAAATCGACTCTTGTGCCCCCTGCAAGGCCTCTTCAACTGCCGGATAGTATTCCCGGCCGCTTATATCCTTTACCTCTGCTACATAGCTATCCTGCGCGATAACTGGTGAGGACATCAGAAGCAAAAAAATAAGGGGCAACAGCATACTTGCCCCGACTCTATTTAGTTTAATTAAGAATAATTTCACTCTCAAGCCCCTTATTTATCTTCTGCTGCACCTTCTTCTGTTTGTTCTTCTGGTTCTGGCAACTCTAATTTTCCTACCTTAGGCAATGTCATTCCAGATACTCCTTCTATGTCACCTTGCATACCACCAATATTAAGAATAACACGTTCAATCTGTTTCCCTCTTTTATCCCAAACTTTATTCATAGCGCGTTTTTCTCTATCTAAATCTTCTTGCATGCCTACAAAGGATTCTACAATAGCTTCTACTCTATTTCTAAACTCCGAACCTGTAAGATAATTATAGACAAGTTCCATTTTTTCCTTTTTCCCAGTCTGCAACTTTTTTTCTCGTGCTGACTGAGTCAACACTACTCTTAAGGCCAACGCTAAACTTTGCGCGGATGCTATTGAAGTTACCCACACCCCTTCAATTTGCCGAAAATGAGTTAACCCTGCTGGAAGCACTTCAGAAACTATTACCGCAATATCTGCTTTTGCATCTCTTTGGTCGTCTTTTAACTTTTTAAGCCATCTATCGCTCCAGTTTCTCCCTCTTTTTGTCTCCCACAAAATTTTTCCACACGATTTACCTGATTGCGTATTCACTATTTGTATTACATCTGCGCCTTTTATTCCTGACGCTACTGGTTCAATCTTATCAAAAGGAAATTCTTCCTTTAACATTTTCTCTATCTCAAGTTCAAGTACTTCACCTTGTATTTTTTGCGAACCCTGTTCTGCCTTGCGCTTAAGATCGTCTATTTGCTTGCGCATGCCTTCAAGCTGTTTATTCTTTTCTGCGTCCTTGAGGTGGTGTTGTTCTTCAAAATTCTTGCGAGCTTCATCTTGAATTTTTGTTTTCTCTGCATCTATCTTTCTGGCCATGTCCAGCTCTAAAGCCTTTTCCTTATCTTCTAATTCTCTCTGGCGTTTACGCAGTGATAGCTCTTGCTTTTGTCCTTCAATAATTTTGCCATTCTTTTCTTGCACCTGAGCTTTAAGATCTTCCAATTCCAGCTTAGTAGCTTCTTCAGTCGCTTTCTTTGCTTTTTCCTTAGCTTCTTTACGAACAATCTCTACTTGTCCAGAAATCTCTTTTTCTTTTTTTTCAAACTTTACCTGTTCTTCTTTGAGCTTCCTTCGGAGTTCGCTATCTTTAACTTCTGCTTCCTTATAAGCTCTTTCCTCAAGTTCCTTTATTTGCTTCTGGTATTTCTTCGCGACTTCCACTTCTATATTTTGTGATACTGCTTGTGAAAGTTCAAATTCAGCGCCACATTTTGGGCATTTTATAAGTCCTTTATCCATAAAATCCTCCTTAAAATTTTTCCCGATATAATACTGTTTTTGAATTAACTAGCGTACACTCTAAGCCTCCGAAAGCATTTTATCTAATTGAGCGTATAGTTGTCGTAAGTGCTCATCTGACATATCTAAAATTGGCTCATACATAAAAGAATTAAAGTGTATGTTTTCCGGTGTCATCAAATTAACCTGCTCTAAAAGTTCTACTTTCTTCTCTTCTGCGTTTGGTCCATTTCTGTAAAGTTCAAATAGCTGAAAAGTCTGATTCTTTGTAATGCTACCTACGCCCTCTAAGCCACCTAGCTGGCTTATCATAAATGATTCCGCCTTTAGGCGTATTGCTATTGACAGAACTATTTTATTTTCTAAGCTGACGCTGGTGCTTGTATTCTGAGCAAGCTCTGTCCCTAGTTCAAAAATCAGCTCTATTATCTTTTTCGTTGGGTTGGGTAAGGTTACCCCGGGCTCAATAACCTCATTATAAACAACCTGCAGGTCTGCCACGGTAATGTCGTCGGTATCTTGCTTAATATGCAAAATTGATGTTAATTTCTGAAAACCCTCATTTTCCGTACTCTTTGTATATTCGATTAAATTCCTTATGAAAGGTATTGAAGCAACCAATATGCAATCGTTAGAATGGAGGTGAGCTTTAAAATAAGCAAATGGCTTTAAATACTCGGCGGTTATTAACTCGATTTTTTCATCCGTTTTGGTTATCATAAGGGATTGTTTTCTTTCTATAAACCTACTTTCTATCGTTCTGAAAAAATCAAAATTATGGGTAAGTATTATTTGATAAAAAATATCTTCCCTCGCAATCTCCTTGAGGTATTCGATGATCGCATATTTATTCTTATAATCAAAAGAGTCAGCAATATCATCGATAACAAAAAGAGTGTTTTGTTTCATCTCTTTTCTTGCTTCAACTTCAAAGATTATATTTAAGATATATAATGCCCTTTTCTCGCCGCTACTTAAGACTTTTAACAATTCCGTTTTTCCGACCTCGGCTTGAGCTTCATTATCCTTATCTTCAAAAATAAACTTAATGCTTGGAACTTCGCTTTCCAACAAAACATTATCTTGATTCTCAACTTCAAGACGAAAGGGAACAGAAAATCTTTTATTGAATTCTTCTAGAACTTTCATCCAATGAGTTTTTTCTTTTCTAGCCTCTTCTATTATTTCCTCTAATTCTTTTTTTCCTACTTGATAAACTTCGAGGAAACTTTTATAAGCTTCTTGTGTGGATTTCAAATACGACACCCATAGTTTTTGCTTAAAACTTGCTGGGTTTCCTAGTTCGGGTAAGATTTTCATATTCTCCAACAGATAATCCCTAAAGTCTCTGAGCTCCTTATTAGCTTTTAGCTTATCATCGATTTCATTAAAAGCCTTTACTAGGCCTGGGTTGTTTAGAATTGATTCTTTTTCTTTTTCAATAACTTCTTCAAGTTCTTCTTGTCCGGCTATCTCCCTCTTGCTTTTCTCTGAGTTGAGAACCACTGAATGTTTTGCTTGAAAAAATCCGTTGTCCGCTAGATTTTTTGCAATAGTTGCGGCATTGTTATGATTAAATATACCTTTCTTAAAGTATGCTGACGAATCTATTAGCTCATCGTATTTTTTTATGTATTCGGCTATTTTTTCTTTGAAATCCTTAGTGTCCAGAAACTTTATAACCTTATCATTAAATATGCTTTTGTAGGATAGGTCGCTAAATTCTGGTTTAGCCTTATCCAAAACCTCTTTTTCGAGCCTTTCGAGAGATATAAACAGCTTGCCCGTTGCGTTGGTAAACACTTCGGAAACTTCATCCTCGATACCGCTTTTTAGACCAGACAATGGTTTCAGTTCTTGTACAAGCAGTTCTTTTTTTTCATCTATGCTTATATGGACATTATCATACTTGCCCCTCAGCTCTTTGTTAGCCAATAGGGTAGACATTTTTTCTGATTTAAATTCTTCGTCGTATGAATCAATGATAAAAACGGTGTCCTTTCCAAGAGGGGTACCGTTCTCGTCTACAACAACACACACGGTCTTTCTTTCAGGGAACATTAAGTCTTCAGGTTCGCGTTCATTGCTTATATCTTTAAAGATTTTGGTGAACGACGTTTTCATGGCCCCGTTTGGAGCATAAATCGAAAAAGTGCTTTCTTTAAAATCAAAATCATACTTTAATTTTTTAATTCCGTAGCAATTTTCAAAATTAACAGATATTTTTTCCATAGCTTCCCTCTTTCGTTTTTATCAATTAATATATAAACTTTCTTACTTAAATCGAGTATAAATTTAATAGAAAAGTAAAAATGTAACTGAACGGAATACATTATACAACTTTCCATATCTTTAGACAACTAAAAATGTCCTTTTGGCATTACAAGGCTTTCTTAGTCCAATTATACAAAGATATTCTGATAGAGATTGTCACATGGTTCTTGCCTACGCGAGCATTCTTAGTCCTTACAACCCACGCCTTCGGTAGCCAGATTTTTCTGTCGTCAAAATCAATCAAAATAGCTTTCTGGGTTTCCCTGATAAGAATACAATCAATCCAGATGTAGTCATAATAGCCATAAGGGCGGCTAAGTACTGATTTTAGGTTAAACATAAGTTATCCTCTCTTAGATTCTTCGCCCTTTGGGCTCAGAATGACAGTATTCCATTCTTCTTTTTAGTTTCTCTGCACCAAGCTTCATCCATGCTGGCATAGTGTAGCTTTGTTGGGGTTGCCGCACCCTCTTACGCTCGTTCGCACTCGCAAGGGGCTTGCGGTATTTTACCTGCAAAACATTGACCGGCAAATCCTGTAATTCTACCCACACCTTAGGTTTTTTATTCTTGTATCCGCGAACCATCTCTTTCTGCATTGTTATAAGGCCCATATCGACGAGTTCCTGCCTTGCCCTGTAAATGGTGGCATTTGCAAGGCCTGTCGCCTCTCTTAATGCCTTTGTGCTATAACAGCTCTTTCCCTCTGCCCCGCCTGCTAAGACATACAGAATATAGAGTTTTGTTGCTGATGCTGACATATCTCTTAAAAAACCTAATTCCTTTAAGTCTCTATCTATCCAGCCAAAAGGGTATAATTTTCTCATTCTATTTATCCTTTCTTTATTTCATTATATAGAGAGTTCAAAAACTGAAATATGCTGTGCTTAAAGCTGGTTTCAAAAATTGAACTATGCTTTTGGGCAAAATAAAAAAGGAAGCTAAAATGCTTCAAAAAATGAAACATTCTAACTTCCTTTGATTTTTCTAACTCTTTATAGCTACTTAAGTTACAAGAGTGTCTGAATCGATGGTGACCCCAGCGGGACTCGAACCCGCGTAAACGGCTCGAAAAGCCGTTGTCCTAGACCGCTAGACGATGGGGCCACATAACACAGCGCAACGCATTGCCAAAATCGTATATCTGTTTATTCACCGGCAGCGGCTAACGCAATCGCGGAGACCTGATCTTTCGCGGTCTTGAGCGCAATGATCTTCACTCCTTGCGTAGAGCGCCCGCTGGCACGTATGCCTTTTGCGGCTATGCGCATGATTGTACCGCTTTCCGTAATTATCATGAGCTCGTCCTTGTCCGTTACCATCTTTACGCCAACCGCGCAGCCTATTTTAGACGAGGTTTTAAGGTTAATTATACCTTTTCCCCCGCGCGATTGTAATCTATATTCTCCTATTGGCGTGCGTTTTCCGTAACCTTTTTCCGAAGCTGTCAAGAGCGTAGCGTCATCGCGGGCAACTACCATACCGATAACACTGTCTTTTTTACCAAGCGATATTCCCTTGACCCCTCGCGCGGCACGGCCCATGCTGCGAATATCTTGCGCCTTAAAACGTATGGCTTTACCTCCGCGCGTCGCGAGTATAATCTCTTGCATATCATCAGCAATGACAACCTTTATCAGGCTATCGTCCGCGTCTATAGTAATACCAATAATGCCTCCTTTGCGCGGATTCGCGTAAGCGGCAAGCTCTGTCTTCTTGATAATACCTTTTGCTGTCGCCATGACTAGGGTACCTCCTTTGTCAAACCCTTTAGTCCGCACAAAAGCGCTTATCCGTTCTCCCGAAGCGAGCTGTAACAAATTCACCAATGCCTTGCCTTTAGATGTGCGCGCTGCCTGTGGTATCTCATGGACTTTCAGCCAAAAAACCTTTCCTTTGTCACTAAAAAATAATATATACTCGTGTGTCGTCGCTATAAAGAGGTGCTCGATAAAATCTTCGTCTTTAAGCTCCGCGCCCATCACACCCTGCCCACCTCGTTTTTGCTTACGATAAGCGCTAACAGGCAGCCTTTTAATATAGCCTCCATGGCTTACCGTAATAACAACATCTTCTTCCGCTATCATATCCTCGATTTGCAGATCCTCAACCTCCCCCACAATATCTGTCCTTCGCTCATCGCCATATTTTCTCTGCAACTCCACTAACTCGTCTTTTATGATCTTGAGCACCTTTTCACTACTGGCAAGTATCGCTTCGTAAAGCCCTATCTTTTTCAGCAACTCGAGGTATTCCGCCTCCAGCTTACTGCGCTCCAGCGCTGTAAGACGTTGTAACTGCATCTCTAATATCGACTGTGCCTGTATCTCGCTCAAGTCAAAATTATTCACCAAGGCTTTTTTGGCGGATTGCGTATCCTTTGATTGCTTGATCGTCTGGATAATCTTGTCTATATTCTTAAGCGCTATTTTCAACCCTTCTAATATATGCGCCCTCTCCTGCGCCTTTCTTAATAAAAACCTTGTGCGCCTCGTAATAATCTCTTTTCTGTGGTCAATATATATATCCAGTAGCTGTCTGAGGGCAAGCACGCGTGGCTGGTTATTGACCAACGCAAGCATGATAATACCAAAGGTCGACGAAAGCTGTGTATGTTTGTAAAGCTGGTTAAGAACCACCTGAGCGGGCCTGTCGCGTTTTAGCTCAACTACAATGCGGATGCCCTCTTTGTCTGACTCATCGCGAATATCCGAGATGCCGTCTATTTTTTTATCTGTAACAAGTTTCGCTATAGATTCAATAAGATTCGACTTGTTGGCCTGATATGGTAACTCTGTTACAATAATTGACGATTTACCGTTTTTCTGTTCCTCTATCTGCGCGCGGGCATGTAACTTAATGCGTCCACGTCCTGTTGTATAGGCACTGTTAATACCACTCTTGCCGCAGATAGTCGCGCCTGTCGGAAAGTCCGGCCCCTTGACTATCTTCAAAAGATCCTTTACCTGCACACCCGGTTCATCAATAACCTTTATAATGGCAGCCGCGATCTCGTTTAAGTTGTGCGGAGGCATATTAGTTGCCATGCCGACTGCGATACCGCTGCAGCCATTTACCAGAAGTGTTGGCAGCGCGGAAGGCAAGAGAACCGGTTCTTTCAAGGAACCATCAAAGTTCGGGGCAAAATCGATTGTGTCCTTGTCAATATCTGTTAAAAGCTCATCGGAGATAGACGCCATACGTGCTTCCGTGTATCTCATGGCCGCCGCGGGATCACCATCAACAGAGCCCCAGTTACCTTGTCCGTCAACTAAAGGATAACGCAAAGCAAAGTCCTGGACCATACGTACCAATGCATCATATATAGAAGAGTCACCATGCGGATGGTAGCGGCCTAGGCAATCGCCGACTATACGGGCGCTTTTCTTATATGGCTTGCTGTGCTGAAGTGCCAGCCCGTGCATTGTATAGAGAATTCTGCGCTGTACAGGTTTTAACCCGTCTCGCGCGTCAGGAAGCGCTCGTCCTACAATTACGCTCATTGCGTAATTTATATACGATTCCTTTATCTCCGCCTCTACATATCGTTTTGTTATTGTTTCGCCGTGCGTATACATATAGTCCTCTTTTTTTAATATGACAATAGTTTTAAGCGCCTACTATAAGTTACGTGTCAAGATTAGTAACTTCTCGCGCGTGTTTTTCTATGAACTCTCTACGCGGTTCTACCGCATCCCCCATAAGCACTGTAAACATCTCGTCTGCCTTAACCGCGTCTTCTAAAACAACGTTTAATAGTGTGCGCCGCTCTGGATCCATTGTGGTTGTCCAGAGCTGTTCCGGGTTCATCTCACCAAGGCCTTTGTAACGTTGTAGATACATGCCTTTCTTCGCCCGTGCATGTATCGTGTGCAGCAACTCCTTCAAACTAAAGACCTCTAACACCTCTCCGTCCGCCTGGAGCTTGAATAAAGGGGTCTTCTTGTCATGCTGTGTCGGTTTAACTTGTTTTTTGCCTGTATTGGGTTGGTCTATGTCATGTGGATCGTAAACATCCTCTAGCACGAGGCCTATCTTATCAAAAAACGCGCAGATTTTTTCTATCTCCTCTGCTTCAAAAAACTCTACCACATCTATCTCGTGTGCTGTTTGTGCACCCTGATCCGTTGCGTCATGGATCTGCAGATCCTCGCCCAGTTGTTGCTCTTTTGTCTTTACAAGCTTGGCAAGCTCGTTATCAGAATAGACAAATTGGGGACTTCCCTCTACTTTTGCCATAAAAATAGGTAGTTTTTTGGTTTTTGCTTGTCTTAAACATAGATATTGATAGAACTTCACTCCCTTTTTGTCTATCGCCTTGCTTAGTTTCTCCAACCTTGTCAGCGCCTCTATCATGTCTCTAAGTTGCTTGTTTGAAAACTCTTTCTTAGGTTTTATCTTAAGCAAGGTCGTATCCTCAACACCAATATCAAGCAGCAACGTGTTCATCTCTTCTTCTGTCTGAATATATTCTTCTCTCTTTCCACGCTTTATCTTATACAATGGGGGCTGGGCAATATATATCCGTCCATCCTCTATTAATCTTGGCATCTGCCTATAAAATAAGGTAAGCAACAAGGTGCGTATGTGTGAGCCGTCAACATCCGCGTCTGCCATCAAAATAATCTTATAATAGCGCAGCTTTTCGCTATTAAACGCTTCGCCGATGCCACAGCCTAAAGCTGTAATAATGGTTCTTATCTCTTCACTTGCCAACACCCTGTCAAGCCTGGCCTTCTCTACGTTTAGTATCTTTCCTTTTAAAGGCAGTATTGCCTGAAAACGCCTATCCCTGCCTTGCCTAGCTGATCCACCAGCGCTCTCACCCTCTACAAGATATATTTCACATAATGACGCGTCGCGCTCCGAACAATCAGAAAGTTTGCCTGGCAGGCTAGACATTTCAAGCGCGCCTTTTCTTCTTGTAAGGTCTCGTACCTTCCGCGCTGCTTCACGAGCCCTTGCCGCGACAATTGCTTTCTCTACAATTTTTTTCGCTATTGCTGGGGTCTCTTCAAAAAAACTGCCCAGCGACTCGTTAACCATCGACGCCACTATGCCCTCTACATCAGCATTGCCAAGTTTGGTCTTTGTTTGACCCTCAAACTGTGGGTTTTGTATCTTTACGCTTACTACCGCGGCAATACCTTCTCTTATGTCGTCACCTGAAAGGGTGGCGTCTTTATCTTTTAATAATTTTTTGTTTTTGCAATATTGATTAGCTACTCGTGTTAAGGCTGATTTAAAACCACTTAAGTGCGTGCCTCCTTCTATGGTGTTAATATTATTCGCGAAGGCATATAT
>CAZGAS010000017.1:10592-23116 GCA_964523875.1 uncultured Planctomycetia bacterium
AGTCTGGCTTAAAGGTTACCTTTGTGCCTGTTTTTTGTGTCTTTCCTACTACAGTAAGTTTTGTCGCTGTCTGGCCTTTTTTGTAACGCTGATGATACACCTTCCCATCTCTGCGCACTTCTACCTCGAGCCATTCTGATAAAGCATTTACAACACTAACCCCTACTCCATGTAAGCCGCCGGACACCTTATACATCCTGTGATCAAACTTGCCTCCTGCGTGTAGGGTGGTCAGGACAACTTCTACCGCGGGCTTGTTTTTTGTTTTATGCATATCTACAGGTATTCCCCTGCCGTCGTCAACCACTGTGACACTATTGTCCGCGTGAATAGTAACATAGATATTGCCGCAGTGCCCCGCCATTGCCTCATCTATACTATTATCCGTAACCTCGTAAACTAAGTGGTGTAATCCACGGACACCTGTGTCTCCAATATACATAGCTGGCCTGCGGCGCACCGCTTCCATGCCTTCAAGTACCTGAATTTTGTTTGCGTCATAGCGTGCCTCGTTTACCTTTGGTTTTATTGCGGGCGTGGTTTTTTTGGGTTTTGGCGCTTGTGAGGCCTGTGTTTTTATGGTTGAGCCCTTTAATGTTGTGTTTTGTTTTTGCTTGCCTTTTATTATTTTGGAATTATTGCCCACTATCTATCCCCTCTGGTTTTGTTGTGCTAGTGTTGCGCGTCTGTCGCGCCTTAACACTCTCCTGCCCTAAATTTGATTGTAGTCCAGGATTTTCTTTTAAGCTGCCGGTTAAGCCGTTTTTCTATTTTTTCGCGGTTAATGTTAAGTTGGTAAATCCATGTTGGGCTATCTACATTTATTATTAGTGTTGTCTTTGTTAATCTTTTAGGTTTTGTGTGTTGTGCCGCGTGTTCACCTGCCGCGTTTTTCCACGCGTTATAAACCTCTTCTTCGCTTAAAAGGCCCTTTTTTTGTTCTTCCGCCTGTTTTATCGCTATTTTAAGGACATCTCTTATTGATGTGGGGCCTTCTTTTTTCATATTTTAGGAAATCTGCATCGGGAGAATAATATATAAGTATGTGTTGTTTATACGTATAACCCCTGGTTTTTCTGGTCCTGTTAATTCAAACTCAACTGTCTCTTGCTTGATGCTTCTTAATACTTCTAATAGGTAGGTTGGATTAAATCCTATTAGGAGTTCCGCGCCTGTATATTGCGCTTCTATCTCCTCTTTTGCCTCGCCTATTTCCGGTGTTGTTTTGGAAATTGTTAGTTTGTTTTTTGTAAGGTGTAGTTTAATGGCCTGTGATTCCGGTGTTGTTAATAGGCTTGCTCTTTTTATTGCGGGTATTAATTTGTTGCGCTCTATTATAATTGTTTTGTCTATTTTTTTTGGAATCGCTTGTTTGTAATCCGGAAACTCTCCCTCTATAAGGCGTGAGACAATATGAAGGTTGTTTAAATAAAATGTAACCTGGTTTTTGGAAAATTGTATCTTTATTTGTTCTGTTTCGTTTAAGTTTTTTAGCAACTCTTGTGTTGTCTTTGTAGGTATAATATATTTTTTTTCTTCTTGTATCTCTGTCTCTTGTTTTTGGTTTACTATTGCTAGGCGCCTTCCATCTGTTGCTACTAATTGTATATATTTTTTTGTTAGTACAAAACAAATACCATTTAATACGTACCGTGTTTCGTCTTTACTTATCGCAAAGGTTGTTGCTAAAAGCATTCGCTTAAGGTTATTCTGTTTAAGGGTGATCTCTTCTTTAGTGATTGGTGTCGGTAGTTGTGGAAACTCGTCTTTTGGGGTTGTCAGTATTTTAAAGGTTGTTGTGTTGGTTGCTATTATTATTGTGTTATTTTTTTTTGCGGTTATCTCTATTTCGCTGTCTGGTAATTCCTTTATTATATCCGCAAACCGTTTCGCTGGTACTGTTACCGCGCCTTTATCTTCTACTACTGCTTGTATTGTTGCGGTAATCCCTATATCCAGGTCTGTCGCGGTTATTTTTACGTTGTCGCTGCTTGCCTCTATTAAAAGATTTGATAAAATAGGTAGTGTATTTTTTAATGTAACCGCGCCCATAACAGCCTGTATACCATTCACTAAGAACTCTTTTTGTACAGTTATCCGCATATCAACAACCCTTATTATTAATAATATTTATTAATTTTAAATTAGTAGTAATAGTAATTAATGTGGAAATGTTAATAACTCCCTAAGCACAAGTCTTAATTTTAGTTACAATATTTTCTACTACACTCTTAATGTGTGGATTCTTTTTAATCTCTAATTCAATCTTTTCACACGCGTGGATTACAGTAGAATGATCCCTACCACCAAATAAACCCCCTATCTCTACAAGGGAGAGCTTAGTCATCTCGCGCGAGAGAAACATCGCTATCTGCCGCGGGTAAGCGATTTTTTTTGTGCGCTTTTTAATTCTCATATCATTATTACCAACACCAAAATACTCCGCGACAACACGCTGAACACATTCAACATTAACCACGGTCTTGTTGTCCGAGGCGATCTCTTTTAACACTTCCTTCGCGACAGACATGTCTATTTTATGGCTAACAAGTGACGAATAAGCAATAATCCTTATTAGCGCACCCTCTAATTCACGAATATTAGCGGTAACATTATCCGCGATATATAGTATCACATCCATAGGTACGGTAGTAACCTCTTTTTCTAATTTTTTCTTTAATATCGCAATACGCGTTTCTGTATCAGGCGGTTGCATATCAGTAACAAGGCCCCATTCAAAACGCGACACAAGCCGTTTTTCCATCAAAGGCATCTCTTTAGGCGACCTGTCACTAGAGAATACAATCTGTTTGTGCGCGTCGTAAAGGGTGTTGAATGTATGAAAAAATTCTTCTTGCGTGGCCTCTTTACCGGATATAAAATGGATATCATCTATTAACAAAACATCTTGATGCCGGTATTGATCCTTAAATTTTTGCATGGTCCTATTTTGTATAGAGTTGATTAATTGGTTGGTAAACTTTTCGCTCGATATATAAGTGACTCTCAACCTCGGCTGCTTCGCGATAAGATGCAAACCAATAGCCTGCATCAGATGAGTCTTTCCAAGCCCCACCCCCCCATAAATAAACAGAGGGTTATACGATTTAGCAGGGCTTTCCGCGACAGCGAGCGCTGCGGCATGAGCGAAACGGTTACATCCCCCCACTACAAAATTATCAAAGGTATAGCGCTGGTTAAAGGTAATCTCCTGCGTGCGCGAAAACCTTTCAAACGGGCGGGAGAACAACTTAAAACCGCCTTTTTTTTCGCTTGCCTGGTCTTCCTCTTGTTTGGCGGCAACAGCGCTACGGCATATAACAAAATTAACACCTAATCCTTCTTGCCCTATCTCTTTCGCCGCGGCAGCTATCCGTTCCTTGTAATGATCAAGGAGCCAATCTTTAAAAAACGTGTTAGGCACCTCAACATCTATACAGCCATCTTTTGCCCCGGCCTGTTTTGTGGGGGCAAACCATGTTTCATAACTTTGTAGGTTTATCTGTTTGCGTAGACATAAGAGCAGCGAGGTCCATGTTCCGTCTAACGGGTGTGCCATATTATCAGCCTTGACTGTTGTGATCTTAATATACTGGATCGTGCGCGGCAACTATACAAAACACTTGGCGCAGAATGGAACGATTATAACAGAAAAGGATATATTTGCAAGAAAAAAGTTTTTAACTTGACTTAATGTGGTTTTATGTTATACTTTTTTACTATGAAAAAAAATATTAAACTAAAATCAAACCTAAAGCGAAAACGCACGCACGGCTTCAGAAAAAGAATGAGTACTAACGGTGGACAGGCGGTGCTTAAGCGCCGAAGACAAAAAGGCCGGAAGGTTTTGTCTGCATGATACTCACCCCGCCTGCTTCGCGGCAGGTACTACCGCACCAGAAGTTCAAACGGCTTATCCGATCTAGCGACTTTAGACGCATATATCGCACAGGGCACCATGTTACAGCACACTTCTTGAAGCTTTATTACGCGGAAAACGATATAAAGCATTTTCGGCTGGGCATAACAGTGAGCAAACGTATAAGCAAAAAAGCCACAATGCGCAATTGGTATAAGCGCGTCATTAGAGAGTGGTTTAGGCACTATGACATTATTGCCGCAACGCCCCATTGCGATATTGTAATAGTAGTTGCTAAAGCGGTGCACACAATACCACGCGGTTGCGCGAAATTACGACAAGAGCTCACAATGCTTACACAGCAAAATTTTACATAAAGCCCTTAATGAAAAATTTTTTAAAAAACTTAATCATTTTATACCAACGTGCCTTTTTTAGCAATAGGCAATTCATGCAATGCAAATATCATCCGACCTGTTCCGAATATATGATTTTGGCAATAGAGCGGTATGGGGCTTGCAGGGGTGTCGCGCTTGGGCTTTGGCGCATAATGCGCTGCAACCCATTTGCAAAGGGAGGACTTGACCTCCCATGAGGCATAAGAGGCTACATACTATGCCCTGTACTCAACAAGCAATACTTCAGAGACAATCTTAAACCGTATCATAAATAACCGTATCATCATATAAAACATTGCAAACAAAGGATTTATAATGAATAATGAGAAGAGACTTTTTTTAGCAATTGGGTTATCTGTGCTTGTGATACTAGGTTACCAAGCATATATGAAGAAACATGTTAAACCGTATCATATACAAAAAAAGGATGATACGGTTGTACTCGCAGAGCAAACGAGCAGAGTAAAAGAGAAGCCCATACAACTTGAGCAAAGGCCTGTTGCGGCAGAAAAGGTTTCAGAAAACGCAGTAACCATTGATACCGATGTTTTTACAGCAGTTTTAACAGATTATGCCGCAGCAATAAAAGAACTTTATCTTATGGAATTTTTAGATAAAAACGGCAACCCTACGCTACTGACCGGCCCAGTGACAGGGGCGCCTTCTTTGCTGGCTATAGAAGAAGGGCCTGTTGCACAGAGGCGCGATTGGAAGGTTGTTAATAAGAGTAGTATGCGCGTAGCGTACAAGAGCATAGCCAGTGGTATCGAGGTAATCAAATCATATCATTTTTATAACAATAAGTATCTCATCGAGTTAGAGATTGCTATACGCAATACCACAAATAACGAAAAGCAAATTTCTTATATTCTTGATAGTGGTGTAGTTGCGGCAAATAATGGTTATCTGGACAGCAGGTATCTTGGGGCAGATATTCTCATAGGCGATAAAGTGTTGCGAAAACGCCCCTCAGGAAAGACTCTGGCAGATGGTATACGCGTGCCAGGCGCGCCTGCATGGGTTTCCACACATGATAGATATTTTTCGTTTGTACTAAAACCAGAACAGCGAGAAGAAGGGGCAATTGTTAGAAGCAGCGCGAAAAAGAATATATGGTCGGGGATCACATCAGGCGCGATTATTCTCGCTCCTAATCAAACTATTACGCGCAACTACATACAGTATGCCGGCCCTAGTGACATAGAGGCTATTTCTGAGTTAGGTGCAACAGCAGAGAAAGTAATAAGTTATGGGTTCTTTCATGTTGTAGCAAAGGTGCTCTTTAAGGGGTTGCGTATTTTATACCACGTGACAGGTAACTATGGGGTATCAATTATATTATTGTCGCTTATCATAAGCTTGCTCATGATGCCGCTTACAAAGAAAAGCCTGCATTCTATGAAGGCGATGCAGAAGATACAGCCAGAAACAGAACAGATAAGAAAGGCTTATAGTGATAATCCGCAGAAGATGAATAAAGAGATTATGGAGCTCTATAAAAAGCATAAAATCAATCCAGTAGGAGGTTGCTTGCCAATGTTATTACAGCTGCCTATATTCATGTCATTATACCAAGTACTATTACGTAGCGTGGCATTGCGAGGAGCACATTTTTTATGGATTAAGGATCTAGCAGGCCCAGACGCGGCCTTTACAATACCGCAGAAACTGCCTTTGATCGGCAGCAATATCAATATTTTGCCCATATTAATGGCAGTTGCCATGTGGGCTCAGCAGAAAATGTCACAAGGCGGGGGAAAAGAGGTTTCAGAACAGCAGAAGATGATGTCAACTATTATGCCTGTGATGTTTGGGTTTATTTTTTATAATATGCCTTCGGGGCTTGTTCTGTATTGGTTCACCAACACACTGTTTATGCTCCTGATTCAGGAGGTGGTGTTAAAGGCCCGTAAACCAGCAGCAATATAATAAATAGTTTCTCTTGACAGCGCGCTACTTGTGCGGTATTATAAAAAGCACCAGAGTGTATAGCTTATTATCGCGTGCTTGGGTAACAACATAATTTGTTGTGACAATAGAAGAAACGTATAAAACGCTCATAGACCATGTTCCACGTGAAACGCGAAGAGGGCAATTTGGGAAAGACTATCTCTATATGCAACCAGAAGGGCGGAGTAGGCAAAACAACCACTGCGATTAATCTCTCAGCTTATCTGGCAGAGGCAGGAAAGCGCGTGCTAATCATTGATATTGATCCTCAGGCGAATGCTACAAGTGGAATCGGTGTTAGCAAGCAGTCTATACAGAAAAGTATCTATAATGTTCTTCTTGGCAGCATGAGCTTGAGCGACGTTGTGTTGGAAACACCTGTCAAGAATATGTTTCTAGCGCCGGCAGATCTCCATCTCACAGGCGCACAGATAGAACTTGTTAGTGCCTTTAACAGGGAGCAACAATTAAAACACAGTATAAAGCCGATAAAACAGGATTACGATTTTATTATTATAGATTGTCCCCCGAGCTTAGGCCTGCTTACAATCAATGCGTTAACTGCATCAGAGACCACACTCATTCCATTGCAATGCGAGTACTATGCTATGGAAGGATTAAGCCAGCTATTGCATACCGTTAAACTTGTACAAAACAATCTAAACCCAGCACTCGATATCGAAGGGGTTGTATTAACCATGGCAGATTATCGCACTAATCTAACAAATGAAGTCATCAAAGAGGCGAGAGGGTTTTTTAAGGAAAAGATATACAACACAATTATACCGCGTTCTATCAGATTAAGCGAAGCACCGGGGCATGGTAAGCCAGTGATGCTATATGACAAACATGCAACAGGGGCAGTAGCATACAAGGCATTCGCTGCAGAGGTAATTAGTCATAACACATTGCCAAACACAACGTTAGAACAAAATAATTCTTACAGCGCAGGGCCTGCGCCAATCCCACAGGCAAGCCATGATCTGCAACACGAGGTGCTGCCCACAAACACGGAGACAGTTGAACGTGATGTAACGCCAACCAATATCTTAGAAGAAGACGGAGGAGAGAATGGAAAAACATAAAGCCTTGGGCAAAGGACTACAGGCGCTTATACCAGAGGCAAGCAACAACACAACTAGTGATATTACAGGCGCACCGGAAACAGGCTTAACAACGGTCGATATAGCGCGGATTAGCCCCAGTCGTTTCCAGCCACGCACCGCGTTTAAATCAGAAAAATTAGACGAACTGATTGCTTCGATTAGAGAAAAAGGGATTGTGCAACCGGTCCTTGTGAGAAAGACAGAGCAAGGCTATGAGCTTATAGCGGGGGAGCGCAGATTTCGTGCGGCGCAAAGCCTGAATCTACAGCAGATACCTGTTATTATCAAGGATGTCGATGACGCCGACGCAATGGAGTTAGCGTTGGTGGAAAATATACAGCGCGAAGACCTCAACCCAATAGAGGAAGCAAAGGCATATAGGCGGCTTTGTAATGAATTCAATTTTACACAAGAGAGGATAGCGCAGGCAGTAGGCCGTGACAGGACCTCGGTAACAAATATTATGCGCCTCTTAAGCCTGTCGGATACAATACAACAATTTATTCTTGATGAAACTATTACAATGGGCCACGCGAGGGCGCTGCTTGCTGTACCTGACCAGCGCAAGCAGCTCAAGATATGTGAGAAGATAGTGCGCAAGGGGCTTTCGGTGCGTGAGGTAGAGCAGCTGGTCAAGCCACACGCCGTAAAACGGCAGCACTCAGAATACAAAAGGCCGGATCGTGATATACAAGCGGTAGAAGACGCGTTGCAGCAAATGCTGGGTACTAAAATAAAAATCCAACACGGGAAAAAACGCGGCAAGATTGTAATTGATTATTATTCGTTAACAGACTTGAGCAGGATAGTAAAGCTTTTGAAGGGTCAACCATAACATATCTGTTGACTTTTTTGCGTCTACACATATAATGGAAGGATACTAAAAGGAAGGCAGAAGAACAGTTGTGGAAGAAGCGACGTTGGTGTTGATAAAACCAGATGGTTTGAAAAAATCTTTAACAGGTAATATCCTGACCAGGCTTTCTGAAACAAAGCTCGATATTATAGCGGCCCGCATAGCCCATGTAAACACCGAACTTGCCAAACAGCATTACCATGCGCTCGCGGATAAACCGTTTTTCGAGGATCTGATACAATATATCAGGGGAGAGTTTCATGAGAAGCGCAAGGTTATGGCCATGGTTTATTACGGCGAAGGTGCTATCAACAAGGTGCGCAAACTAGCAGGCTCGACTAATCCGGAAGAAGCGGACGCGGTAAGTATCCGCGGGCAATACGGACGCATTACAACAAAGGGTGTCTACGAAAACGTTATCCACGCCTCAGCCCACAAGGAAGATGCTGAACGAGAGATTAAGCTCTGGTTCGAGCCGGAAGAGATTATCGTCGATTTATACCCCACAAGACCCCATGAGAAAAGAGTGCGTGCCAAAACATGGGTCTGAAAATAGCCCGGTAAGCGCGAAGTCTCGCTCAGGCGCAAGGCATAACAACAACCGCGGTAACCTCGAAGACAAACCAGCAAAATAATAGTGCGGTGATTTTTCAGGTTCTCGCGGGCAAAAAATTCCATAAATGTTTGTTAAACAGAAAAAAGGCGCATCATATGTTACGTAGTATGACAGGTTTTGGTAAAGGTATCGCGGAGAGCAACAGAGGCATGGCAAGGATTGAGATTAAGAGCCTTAATTGCAAATTTTTTGAAGTAGTCAATAAGCTCCCACCAAATTTAACAACATTTGAGGACAAGATACGCGAATTGCTCCAGAAGCGGGTTTTACGCGGCAGGCTGACTCTGTTTTTAAGCTATGACCCAAAGGCCAGCAAGGGCAACGAGGTGCGCATAGATCAAAAGATAGCGAAGCAATATTGCGATAGAATAAATCTTTTGAAGAAATCATTACGCATAAAAGGCGATGTAGGTATAGAACAGATAATAACCTTACCAGGCGTTATCGCCTACCACCCGCAAGAAGATGATGCCAGAAAACTGTGGCCGCTTATATCCAAGGCGCTTGTGCAGGCTGTAGACGACCTGACGCATTCTAAGGCACGCGAAGGCAGAATGCTGGGCAAGAATATACGCCAAATAGTTAAGATGATCGAGAGCGCTTTAAACAAGATAAAGAAACGGGCTCCGCTTGTAGCCTATGATTACAAGAAAAGGCTGTTAAAAAATGTAAGAACACTAACAGGGGCTGCCAAGACATATAACCCGGAAAGAATAGAAGAAGAGGCTGCGATTTTCGCGCGTAATTGTGATATTACCGAAGAAATACACAGGATTTGCGCGCACATATCCGGGTTTAGGAAAATTCTTTCAAACAATGGTGAGATAGGCAGAAGGCTTGACTTTGTCGCGCAAGAGATGTATAGGGAAGCGAACACAATAGGCGCTAAGGCCAATGATTTTCCTATAGCGAAAGAGGTTATAAAAATAAAGAGTCATATAGAGAAGATAAGAGAACAGGTTCAAAATGTCGAATAAGAAAAACCAATCAACCCTGATTAGCCTGGGGTTTAATAATGTTGTGGTTAAGAATAAGATAGTAGCGGTTGTTGCCCCTGAAGCCGCCCCTATAAAGCGGCTCAAAGAAGAAGCGCGGCAAAATAAAAAATTGATAGACGCGACAAGCGGTCGTAGGACACGTGCTGTTATTATCACAGAAAGCGGCCATGTTATACTTTCCAGCGTGCAACCGGAAACAATCGCGCAAAGGTTTAGTTGATGGCAGAGAAGAAGTCATTATTTTTGCTGGGCAGATATACCCGGGCAACAGGCACGCTCTTTGTTCTTTCCGGCCCCTCGGGATGCGGCAAGACCACGTTATGCGGCAAGTTGCTTAAAAAGAGGCTCGGGCTTGTTCGGTCTGTATCTGTTACCACGCGTAACAGGCGGGGTAAAGAGATAGAGAATAAAGATTATATATATATCAGTATACCGGAATTTAAGAGACAGCTCGCTAAGGGCATGCTGTTAGAGCACGCGGAAGTTTTCGGGCATTATTACGCGACACCGCGGGGGTTTGTCGAGCAGTCCTTACATTCTCGCCGGAACGTGATTATGAACATTGATATCCAGGGCGCGGCGCAGATAAAACAGAAATTCAAGCAGGCAGTGCTTATTTTTATTTTACCGCCTACATTAGATGCGCTGGAAACAAGGCTGCGCAACCGATCGTCTGATACATTAGCGCAGATACGAACACGACTCGCGATAGCCCGTCGTGAACTGGCGGCCATAAAGACATATGATTACGTTGTGATCAACGACAGGGTAGACAAAGCGGTGGGCCAGATCGCTTCGATTATTACCGCTACACAGCACCGGATAAGATAGGTTATGCGCGTGTTGCGCCGCGGGTATCGGTTTAGGGCGCCACAATACAAAACAGGAGAGAAATTTTGGATGTTTTAAGCGTATCTTTAGAGAACCTGTATGCAAAAACGCACAGCATGTATAAGTTGGTTGTGCTGGCTTCTATGCGGGCGTTGGAACTGAATGCGGGAGCGGCACAGCTTACACCGCAGGAAAAACAAGATGTCCTGCAGGTGGCATTGCAAGAGATAGTGGAAGATAAGATTACATACAAACAGATAAAATAATGCCAGGCGCGTTATTTTCCGGACAGAGATTTTTATAATATAGACACTGAAGACAGGGTATACAATGAAAAAGCCGACACTACTTGTTGGTATCTGCGCGGGAATCGCCGCGTATAAAACATGTGATATGATAAATTGCCTCCGCAAGGAAAAGATAGAGATAGTGGTTTGCATGAGCAAGGACGCGCATCATTTTGTCGCCCCTCTTACTTTGCAGACACTATCGGGCAACCGTGTTTTTCAGGATATGTTCCAACCCCAACAAGGTTGGGATCCCGTTCATATTTCTCTTGCCGCGCAAGCAGACGCGGTACTCGTTGTGCCCGCGACAGCAAATATTATATCCAGGACAGCAAACGGTATATGTGATGACCTGCTAACGTGTACAATCGCGTCTACGCAGGCGCCTGTTGTGTTTGTCCCCGCGATGAACACAATCATGTATAAGAACAAGATATTACAGTCTAATATTGCCAGATTAAAGAGCCTTAATTACCATTTCGTAGGCCCTATCCGGGGACGTCTCGCATGTGGTGTGCCGGGCATGGGGCATATAGCGGATACAAAAGAGATTGTAAAGTATATAAAGACCCTCCTCAAATGAAGCCCTTGAATATTCTTGTTGTTGCCGGCCCTACGCGTGAACCTATAGACCTTGTACGCTTTATCACAAATCACTCAACAGGTACAATGGGCTATTCTATCGCGGCCACAGCGCGTAAATTAGGGCATATGGTAACACTTGTAACAGGTCCGACTTCTCTAAAAACGCCCGGCGGCATAGGCATTATTCAGGTTATTACAGCAAAAGATATGTTCAACGCGGTTAAGGCGAATTTTAAGAAATCGGATTGCGTGATTATGGCAGCAGCTGTCTCTGATTTCAGGCCAAATGGATACCGCACAGCTAAAATAAAGCGTTCAAGCAGATTACTTGTGCTAAAACTCAAAAAGAACCCAGATATACTCTCATGGATTGGCAAGCGCAAAGGCAATAGGCTTTCGATAGGTTTTTGTATGGAGACATCCAATCTGCTTGCCAACGCGCGAAAGAAGATGCAGCAGAAAAACGCCGACATTATAGTTGCCAATAAAATAGACGCGCAACAAAGCGTTTTTGGACAGGGGGTAACCACTGTTTTTATCATTGGCCCGGAAGATCAGCAACAAGAACTAAGGAAGAAGAGCAAGCAAGGTATCGCGCGGATTCTTCTTGAAAAGATAGAACATCTATGGTATAAAAGGTAACTATTTACAGCACTGGGCTTGGAATAAAGACCGCGGTTATTTTGCCTTCGCGCGGTGCTAAATAACATAGTAGCGATATAAGACAAAATATCTAAAAGGGGCGTGGTAGCCAAGTGGTAAGGCAACGGTTTGCAAAACCGTTATTCATCGGTTCAAATCCGATCCACGCCTCCATTAATAGGATATCAGCCACAGGCGAAGCAGGGGGGCTGTTAGTTAATATATTTCGCAGGTAGTTAGCTTCAATGAGCGCATAAGTTATGGAGTGTGAGGCACGACATAACTTATGCGCGCGAATTAACCCCGTACCGAAACCCTGATTTACGTTTGAACCAGGGCAAATTTACGGTACCGGGGCAGCTTGGATGATTTTGGGCGGTTAGCTCAGTTTCAGCC
>CAZGAS010000018.1:0-22231 GCA_964523875.1 uncultured Planctomycetia bacterium
AGTTTGGCATTGTACACCTTATCTTGCGTATTGCTAAAGACGCAATTTTGGCGCCATATGCCGCTGTAAGGATAGGGCAAAAAGGCCATTACCTTTTTGCGGTTACGGATGATAACAAGGCGGACTTAAGGCAACTTACGGTAGGTATGCGTGAAGATGATTATATTATTGTTGAGAAAGGTGTAAAGACAGGTGAAAAGGTAGTTATTGTTGGTGAGCTCGGCCTTTCTCCCGGGGTGCCTGTGGTAGATGTAACTAAAAATAATACAAACAGTAAAGAAGATAAATGAGCTTTTCGGAGATTTTTATAAAAAAGCCTATCATGACAACCCTTGTCATGATAGCGATAATAGCGTTTGGCGTATCCGCGTATTTTAAGCTACCGGTAAGTGACCTTCCTACTGTCGATTATCCGGTTATTACTATTAGCGTAGCGTATCCCGGCGCAAGTCCTGAAATGATGGCATCTACGGTTGCTAAGCCGCTTGAAGATGAATGTATGCAGATACAGGGTTTACAGACGATATTATCCGATAATACAGAGAGTCAGTCACAGATTACCCTTAGCTTTGATCTGAGCGTAGATGTTGATCTCGCGGCACCTGATGTTCAGGCAGCGATTCAGCGCGCAACATCAAATTTGCCAAGTGATTTACCACAGCCTCCTACATATCAAAAGACTAATCCATCAGACACGCCTATTGTCCATATATCAGTAACATCTGATACCCTTACAAAAGGACAGCTATTTGATTATGGTAATACCTCTATCGGCCAGCGCCTTAGCATGATAGAGGGTGTTTCAAAGGTAGATGTCTGGGGGGCAGAGACCGCTGTAAGGATACAGGTTGATCCGAATAGGCTGGCATCGCTGGATATAGGTATCGATGAGGTTGCCCAGGCGATACAAGCGGGAACTGTTATTATTCCGGCTGGAAGTTTAAATGGGGCTTTTCATACATTTTCCATTGAGCCCCAAGGTCAGCTTTTAGAGGCAACGGATTATGAAAAGCTTATTGTTACCTATCGTAATAACGCGCCTGTATACTTGCGTGACATAGCAAAATGCATAGAAAGTACGCAAAACGACGTTATAAGAGTTCTTTCCTTTACTCGTGGTGATGGCTGGAAAGACACTTATGTACATATCGCTGTAACAAAAGAGAGCGGCGCTAATACAGTGGCACTCGCGAAATCAGTAAGAGATACACTTCACCAGTTAGAGGGTGAGCTTCCCGGCTCTGTCAAATTGGATATTTTCTTCGACCAGTCAACATCAATAATAGAATCAGTAAACGATGTAAGAAATACTATTTTCATAGCGCTTATTTTAGTTATAATGGTTATTTTTCTTTTTCTTGGCAGGCTTTCAGATACTATTATCCCGAGTATTACACTGCCTATAACCATTATCGGTACATTCGCGATTATGTTTATCGCGGGGTTTAGCCTTGACAATCTTTCGCTTATGGGGCTTACGCTATCCGTGGGTTTTCTTGTAGATGACGCTATTGTTGTCTTAGAAAATACTGTCAGGCACGTGGAAAACGGCATAAAACCATTAAAAGCCGCTGTAAAGAGTATGAGAGAGATAACAGGTACTGTTATCTCAACAAGTATCGCCCTTATTATTGTTTTTGTCCCATTAGTATTTATGAGTGGCGTTGTCGGTAAATTTTTCCAGGAACTTGCGCTAACTGTTATTGCCGCTATAGCTTGCTCAACTGTTATAGCGCTCACACTGACCCCTATGATGTGCGCGCGCATGCTCAAGGTAAAAACAGGACTCGATAACAAGGCACAGGACAAGACTAAGTTTCAGATGATAACAGATAAATATGAGACGTTGTTAAAGGATAAATACGCGGTTATGCTTAAATGGGTACTTGCCCATAAGATCGTCTCTGTTATCATGTGGGTAATATGTATTGCAGGTACACTATGGTTTATCCAGCTCTTACCTAAAACTTTTATACCTGAAGGTGATAGCGGTGCTGCTATGGGGCTTATGCAGGCATCTCTTGGAACTTCATCAGAGCAGATGAGTAAGTTCCAGGATAAGGTCGATGATGTTCTTGCCGGTAATCAATGCATAGACAAGATAGTAACAGCTACAGGGTTGCAGACAGGAGCGGACCAGTCAACAGGGCTTTTCTACGCTATATTAAAGCCGCTCAATGAAAAGGGTAGGCTGCCGATAGAAAAGGTCATTGGCCAGCTACGTCTTGAGATGGCTAAGATATCCAATGGTTTTGTGTTTGTAGAGGCGATCCCCGCGCTTTCTATTAGTACCGGTGGTGAGAGTACAGCTCAGGGCGCTAAATACTCATATGTAATGCGTGGAGATAACAGGGATAGCCTGTATAAGGCATCAATGGAGCTTGAGCAAAAGATGATAAACCTGCGGGGCTTTGTAGATGTGCAAAATAGCGTAAAGCTGGATATGCCGCAATTGAATATAAAGATTTTAAGAGACAGGGCGTCAACTCTTGGTATTACCGCTACGGATATAGAATATGCTTTAAGCCTAGCGTATGCACAGGGCAAGGTAACTCTATATAAAAATGATGTTGATCAATATTGGGTTATTGTAGAGCTCGATAAAAAATATCAGCGTGACCCTTTAAACCTTTACTCAATATATATAAAATCTAAGACAACAGGAAAGCTGGTGCCCTTAGATTCTGTAATAGAATGGACAGAAGGTGTTGGGCCACAGAATGTGCCTCATTACAATCAGCTTAATTCCGCGACCCTTTCATTTAATCTTGTCGATAGCGTTCCACTGGGTGATGCTACGAAGGAGCTTGAGGAAGCTGCTAGCATGATTCTTCCCCCCGGTGTTACAGGTGCATTTCAGGGTGAGGCACAGGAGTTTCAGGATGCTGTTAGCAGCATGGCTGCATTGCTTATAATAGCTGTTTTTTTGATGTATATTGTACTCGGTATCTTGTATGAGAGCTATATACATCCTTTTACTATATTAACTACGCTTCCGGTTGCTGCTTTTGGCGGTTTATTGACACTTTTATTATTCAGGTCCGAGCTTTCTATGTACGCGTATATAGGAATATTTATGTTGTTAGGTATAGTCTCAAAAAATGGTATTATCATGGTGGATTTCGCGAAACAGAATATGGATGAAGGCGCTAAATCCAGCACAGAAGCTATATATAATGCCTGCCTTGTCCGCTTTAGGCCGATCCTTATGACAGGCGCTTCAACTATTATGGGCGCGATGCCGATCGCGCTTGGTTATGGGGCTGATGGAGCATCCAGGCGTCCGCTTGGCCTTATAATAGTTGGCGGCCTTTTGTTTGCGCAGGTGGTAACATTATTTGTAACCCCCGGAATATACCTGTATATGGAAAGCTTCCAAGAGAGATATCTTGATAAATGGGAATTATCTCGTTCCACCTCATCACGAAAAAACGAAGAAGCGGATGATAACGGTCCCATTGAGTAAGCCCCTGCTCTTTAGCTGAAAAAAAGCAACAAAAATCCCCATATAATCAATAATAGCCGTAAGAGTGAGAAAAATTTTATTTTTCTTGTTCAATATGCTAAAATCTGATATAATCTATAATCTAATAGTATAAGTAAAGAAAGGTAAAAAAGATGAATAAATATATATTAATTGCAGCAACGTTTGTTTTTGTTTTGTTATTGGCAGGACAGTCTATAGCTATTACCCCAAAAGAACCTGAGCCAATGCCGTTTTATGTCTATACTGAAGACAACTCCAAATATAACCATTTTATTCCTTCAGGAGGAATGGGTGATCATGGAGCTGTTAAGATTATACAGGATTGCAGGGAGACGCCATATTCAGGCGGGACATGCATAAAGATAGATTATTCAGGTGAACTTACACAGGGTTCCAGCTGGGTTGGTTTTTACTGGCAGAATCCTGAAAACAATTGGGGCTCAAAAGACGGGGGATATAATCTTTCTAACGCGAAAAAGGTTACCTTTTACGCTCGCGGCGAAAAAGGCGGCGAACAGTTAGAGTTTAAAATAGGAGGCATAACAGGCCGCTACGCGGATTCGGATATGATAGGTATAGGTCCTGTTGCACTTACACCAGAGTGGCAAGAGTATGTTATAGACCTTGAAGGCACGGAACTTTTTTATATAAGCGGCGGCTTTGTTTTTGCCGCGAGCCGTATGGATAATCCAGATGGCTTTGTTATCTACTTAGACGAGATAAAGTACGACCAATAGATAAGGAGTATTTATGCGTAAGCTTATAATAATTTTGGTAATCCTGCTGATTGTTGCAGGTGCTGGGGGATATTTATATTATCAGCAATCCATAAAACCGGTTAAACAGCAGATAGCTCAGAAAAACGAGGCATTCTATGTCGCGGGGGATGTTTTATGTAAGAGATACGGGGATGATAAATGGGCAGGCCTTGACCGTGATTCGCGCTTAGGAGACGGTGACATGATAACGACTGCTGAAAATTCGAGCGTTGAGATAAAATTCGGTAAGGATATGAACAATATCATATCAGCCCGGGCAGATACCTCTGTAAAACTGGACGCGATAACAGAATCCGGTGACAAGAAGATAACCCTTGAGAAAGGGCAATTTTTAGCTGATCTCGAAGCACTCGATGCTGGTTCAAGGTTTGAGGTAAAGACACCGACAGCTGTCTGCGGGGTTCTTGGTACAGGCTTTGAAACAACCGCTACCGCAAATAGCACAACCGTAAAGGTCTATGACGGCAAGGTACATGTAAAGAGTACGGGCATACGCGCGTTGATAAGTAAACCGGTAGTTGTTACACAGGGCAGCCAGGTAGTGATAAATAAATCACAGGCGCCGGAACAACCTACTCCTCTTAACGAAAAAGATATGGAGAAGTGGCACAACTGGAAAAATGATATTACTGAACATATGTTCCGCACATTTTATGTCTACATGGACGAAGACAGCCCTGAGAATCATTACTCTCCCTCAGGATGGTTAGGGGATTACGACGCTATAAGAAGGATAACCTGGGATGCAAATCCCCATTCAGGTAAGGACTGTATGCGCTTTCGTTATACAGGAAGAACTCCTCAGGGCGCTGGATGGGCAGGCGTATATTGGTTAAATCCTGTAAATAACTGGGGTGATGTAAAGGGCGGTTTCAACCTAAAAGGGGCCAAAAAGCTTACCTTTTGGGCGCGTGGTGAAAATGGAGGTGAGCGTATAGTACGCTTTGGCATGGGTGGTATAAGCGGACAGTATCCGGATTCATGCAAAGCTGAGATCGATTCTATAGTGCTTACTAAGAACTGGGTGATGTATTCTATAGATATTCTTGGCAAAGACCTATCTTATGTAAGCGGCGGGTTTTACTGGATGACAGATAAAAATTCTAATCCTGATGGCGCGATAATGTATCTGGATGATATAATGTATGAATAGTCATGGTAATTCTTTAGGAGTCTGTTAAGATGAAAAGATTTTCTGTTGTAAGCTTAGGGGTAATTCTTGTATTATTATTCTTTATTGGCATAAGTTACGCCGGCAGTAGTAAGACATGGTCTAATATCGGAAAGGGCCTGGCTATTTATGAAGGCGCGAAAGTACTTACAGGCAGGCAGGGCAATATATTAGATGATGTTACAGGAGGCATGCAGCCAAGAGAAAACTCTTCACAGCAATCAGGTGCGGGATATCAGGACGGCTATAATGCCGGATACAAATCTGGTTACAACGCAGGTTTTAACGCGGGTTTTCGCAGTGGTACCGAAAAAAAGTAATATAGGCCGCCATCTTTATAATCTGGCCGGTTTTAAAAAATTTTTTAATTTTTTTCTTGCATTATCAGTAGAAATATGTTATATTTTTTACAGCTATAAAGATTATATTGCCCACCGAGAAGGGCCTGTTGGTAATAGATTTTCTTATTCCGACGGGTCCTTTTTTTAATGAGGCCGCAACTTAGACCTGCCTGCCGGTAGGCAGGGAGTGAAACGAACTAAGTTGTATGGTCGAATTTCCGCCGTAGGCAGATCAGCCTTCGGCTGAAATCCCGTGACCTAAGTGAAGCTTGTGGCATTGGGATAACAGTTACACGCAATTTATACCTACTTAAATATGCTTATAAAAAATGATCCTGATATTATCAACTCTTTCCTTGAAGACTATTCCAATATAAAGGGTGGCTTTTGCAGCGCGGTGTTTTTTCCTGAGACAGAAGATGAACTAATATCCGCGCTTAAAGCCTCTTCATCTGCAGGTACGCCTGTTACGATCTCCGGGGCTGGAACAGGCGTAGCCGGAGCAAGGATACCTTTTGGCGGAAAGGTGATATCCCTGTCTAAATTAAACAGGATAAAATATATCAGGCCTTTTGCAAAAAGCGACGGCCATGTCCTGGCAGAAGCTGGGGTTGTGTTGGGTGATCTTATAGATGTTGTCGAGGCTAAAGGGTTTTTTTATCCCCCCGGGCCAACAGAGAAGGCGTCATTTATTGGTGGTAACGTGGCTACGTCAGCTTCAGGCGCAAGAAGTTTAAAATACGGAACAACAAGAGATTTTGTTCTGGGTTTAAGAGTCATATTAGCTGATGGTGAAGTCTTAGACCTTGAGAGGGGCAGATATATCGCTAAGAAGCGGGTTCTGAAGCTTGTCACAACCTTGGGTAAGGCCATTACATTAAAGCTACCTGGATACACAATGCCCAATGTCAAAAACGCCTCCGGGTATTATATCGCGGATGATATGGATGCCGTAGATCTTTTTATTGGACAGGATGGTACCTTAGGTGTTATTTCAGAGATTAAACTAAGGCTTGTAAACAAGCCATATGGGATATTGGACTGTTACGCGTTTTTTAATAAGAGAGAAGACGCCGTAGAATTTGTACATAACGCAAAAGTAAATAGCGCGGACAACTTAAGCCCTGTTAGCGCGTTGTCCTTAGAATACCTTGGTCAGCATGCCTTGGAGCTTTTAAGCGGAAGGCATAAGAATATACCATCTTACGCTAAAGCGGCTATATATTTTGAGCAGGAGTTTGCTAAAGGAAAAGAAGATGGTATTATAAACAGTTGGGCAGGCCTTATAACAAAGTGCCATGGTTTACTTGAGGAGACATGGTTCGCGCAGACGCCCGCTGAAAGAGAAAAACTCGTGGAGATACGGCACGACTTGCCGGATATGGTTAATGAGTATCTTAAAAAGAATAATTTCGCCAAAATAGGTACAGATATCGCTGTTGAGGATAAGGACTTAGAGGTGATGTTGGAGTGCTATCATTCAACATTAACTAAGGCAGGCCTGGGCTATCTGATATTCGGCCATATCGGTGAATCTCATATGCATGTTAATATACTTCCAAAAGATAACGCTGAATACACAAAAGCGATGGAGGCTTATGAGATACTTGTACAGAAGGCTATAACACTTGGTGGAACACCGTCCGCGGAACATGGCATTGGAAAGGCAAAACACAGATACCTTGAGATGCTCTATGAAAAAACGGGCATACTGGAGATGGTAAGATTAAAAAAGCAGCTTGACCCTCGTCTAATTCTTGGCCTGGGTAATCTTTTTCCAAAAGAAATTTTAACATAAGATGGTTTTATTATCTTGAGCTTAAGTGCCATTTAATATATAATATTTGAATATATGCAGTTATAACCAGGATAGGAGAGCCGTATGAACACCTTAATGAATCTTGAAAAGCTTAAAAAAGATATTGCTAAAAAGATTACTCCGTATATGGATCAGATGCTCAATGCCCATCGCGGATCTATAGTCTCAATATTTATTTATGGAAGCGCTTGTGATTCTGACTATATACAAGGTGTATCAGATATCAATAGCTCTATTATATTTAAGGAATTAAACCTTGATGTATTAAAGAGAAGCCTGCATATAGTAAATAAGGGTATCAGGCAGCGAATATCCGCCCCGCTCTTTCTTACGAGGGAACATATCGTAACCTCATGTGATACCTTTCCTCTTGAATTCAGCCAGATGAAGCAAAGGCACACTCTGATATACGGTGAGGATATCCTTAATGCCCTGGCAATAGAACCTAGAAATATTCGCTTTATCTGTGAACAGCAACTCAAGGGTAAGCTCATCAGGATACGACAGGCATATCTTGAGATAGGCCTAAGAAAAAGAGGTTTAGAGGCACTGCTGAAAGAGTCTCTAAATTCCCTCTTTCCAATATTTAAAGGGCTCTTAATGTTAAAAGGCGTAAACCTAGGGCAGAATAAAGAAGATACCCTGGAGATATTATCAAAGACATTTGGAATTAACACAGAGGCCTTTAAGGTTATATTGAAAGATAAAAAAAACGATGAAAAGATCGGCGGGCAGGATATAGAGGCCTTCTTGTCCCGTTATATAGAAGAACTTGAAAAACTCGCTGTCCTTGCTGATAAGCTTTAAAATTATGATTAGAAAAATTCTACCAGGATTATTTATATCCGCGCTTATATTGTTTTTGCCGTATATATCACAGGCCCATGCCCTAAGCCTGCCTGAATACCGTGGATATACCAATGATTTCGCGGGGATACTTAACGCGAAGACAGTCTCAACAATCGATTCCATATGCGCGCAGGTAGAAAAGAAGACAACAGCGCAGATAGCTGTCGTTACAGTTAAGGCCATCGCGCCTTTAACAATAGAGGAGTATTCTGTAAGGCTTTTTGAAAAGTGGGGGATTGGCTTAAAGGGCAAGGATAATGGCATCCTTATCCTTATGGCGGTTAATGATAAAAGGGTAAGGATTGAAACAGGTTATGGGTTGGAAGGCGCCCTGCCTGATGCTATCTCTAGCCAGATAATTTACCAGATTATACTCCCTGCTTTTAGGCAGGGGGATTTTCAAGCAGGCCTTATATTAGGGTCGATTGCGGTTGCTCAATCCATAGCAAAGGAGTATAATGTTGATTTAGCCCTGGGTGAAGATATACCTAAAGTCTCGACTCAGACAAAGAAGAACCAGGCAGGCAAGGCAATATTGTATCTTATCATATTTGTTCTGATGTTTGGCATGCGCTCGGGCCTTTTATTTTTCTGGATACTTGGGCCAACCGGCAGGAGAAGAGGCGGACACTGGTATGGTTCTGGTTCCGGCGGATCCAGTGGCGGTTTTGGCGGTGGATTTGGCGGTTTTGGCGGTGGATTTTCAGGTGGTGGCGGGGCTTCAGGAGGATGGTAAATAATTAAAATGGAGGATAGAAAATGAAACCAGTATGGATAATTCTGATAGTTATAGGCGTGATTGTTTTAATGCTTGGAGGTTGGTTTATAGGTGGTTTAAACCGTGTAGCGATTCTTGATGAAGGTGTTAACGCGGCATGGAGCCAGGTTGAAAATCAGTTACAGAGACGTAATGACCTTATCCCAAACCTTGTTAGCACTGTCAAGGGGTATGCGAGCCATGAAACAGGCCTTTTTACAGAAGTGGCACGATTGCGCAGCCAATGGGCAAGCGCGGATAACAGGCAGAGCAAGATGCAGGCAGCGGAAGGCATGGGCGGCATGCTTTCAAGGCTTCTGCTCGTTACTGAGAATTACCCGCAGCTGAAGGCAAACCAGAATTTTTTAAGTCTGCAGGCACAGCTTGAGGGCACTGAAAATCGTATTGCTGTTGAACGAAACAGGTATAATCGAGCGGTTCAGACCTATAATAGTTACATACGCACTATCACAGGCAGTATTTTCGCTACCATAAGGGGCTTAAACCGCCCAGCGGAATATTTTGAGGTTGACGCGGCAGCAAAGGCAGTTCCAAGGGTTGAGTTTTAAAATATGAAGAAGATTAATATAGCGCATATGCATTGGGGGTTTCCACCTATTATAGGGGGAGTAGAGACACATCTGACCATACTCATGCCTGAACTTGCCAAGAAAGGCCATTCTGTCTCTCTTTTGACAGGTGCGGCAGAAGGCTATCCGGAAGAGTCAATATATAAGCGCGTAAAGATTGTACGGACACCGATTATGGATCTTAACTGGCTTGGAAAGAGAGGCCTTGTAGGTATTGAAGAAGAGTTCGAGAAGGTTTGCAAAAAATTTGTAAACAGGGTAAAGCCTGATATTATCCATACCCATAATATGAACTACTTTAGCAAGCCTCATGCGGTTGTCCTGGATAACATATCCAAGAAAAAAGGCATACCTCTTCTTCTGACCGCGCATAACGCGTGGGATAGCGCTCTATTTTTTGACCTTACGGCAAATATTAATTGGAGCCATATTATCGCTGTAAGTCATTATATAAAGCTTGAGATAATGGGAATCGGTTTCGATGATAAGAAGGTAACAGTAGTTCATCATGGCATTGATACAGCTAGATTTTATCCGCATAACAAAAACAAGATAGCTGATAAGTATAAACAGCTAAAAGGCAAAAGGATCATATTCCATCCTGCCAGGATGGGGTTGGCAAAAGGCTGTGACGTCAGTGTTAAGGCAATGAAATACGTAAAAGAGGCTATCCCTGACGCAATGCTTGTTCTTGCCGGTACAAAAAATATAATCGATTGGGATATAAGCCAGCAGAAAGACATCGCTTATATACTTTACCTGATAGATGTTTTTGGCTTAAAGGATAGTACCTTTATTGATGTATTCTCACTTGATGAGATGGTATCTCTCTACGCGCTCGCGGATGTATGTATATACCCATCATCTAATTCTGAACCTTTCGGCCTTACGATGCTTGAATCCTTAGCATCAGCAAAACCCATAATCGTTACTAACTCGGGCGGCATGCCCGAGGTTATAAGAGATGGGGTTAATGGCTTTGTTGTACATGTCAGAGATTACGAGGCTCTTGGGTCAAGGATTACGCAGATTCTTCTAAATGACCGGTTAAGGGAGAGGCTTGGTTATACAGGTAAAGAGATAGTGGAGAACGGTTTCACAAAAGAGATAATGACCAAAAATACATTGAAGATATATGAAAGAGTGCTTAAATAATGTCAAAGATATTTATACTGGATACAAACGTACTGATTCATAATTCTGACGCGCTCATATCTTTTGCTGATAACGAAGTGGTATTGCCTATCGAGGTAATCGAGGAACTGGACGTATTCAAGAAAGACAATGATGAGAAGGGACGTAACGCCAGGGAGGTTATCAGGATGCTTGATAACTTTCGCAGAAAAGGCAAGCTTGGTAATGGTGTAGCAACGGAAAGCGGAGGCAGGATAAGGATAATAACAAATATTGACCTCTCAGAAGCAAGTGAGCTTGGCCTTTCCACAAATATCGTTGATAATAGGATATTAATAACCGCCTATATATTGCAGAAAAAGCAGGCAAAGGTTATATTTGTGTCCAAAGATATAAACGCCAGGGTCAAGGCCGATGCCATAGGATTAAGGGCTATGGATTTTGAAAAAGGAAAAGTCAACTTTGATCAACTCTACACAGGCTGGAAGAAGGTCGATCTTCCAAAAGAGACGATTGATGGTTTTTATTCGAAAAAGATGCTTAAGGTCGATAGCGATGCAGGTTACGAGCCTAATGAATTCGCTCAGTTATGTGATACGTCAAATAAGAAGCATACTGCGCTCGCTCGTTATAGTAATGAAAAAAAGAGGCTCGTGCCAATGAAATATGGAGGTAAAGAAATATGGGGTGTAAGTCCGCGCAACAAGGAGCAGGTGATGGCGCAGGAACTCTTATGCGATAATAACGTACGCCTGGTTACGCTTGTAGGTAAAGCAGGTACAGGCAAGACGCTCCTTGCCTTAGCCGCGGGACTGAAACAGGTCCTTCAGGACGCCTCGTATAATAAGCTTCTTATATCCCGGCCAATAATGCCGCTGGGCAGGGATATTGGTTATCTGCCTGGAACAAAAGAAGAAAAACTAGAAAATTGGATGGAACCTATATTTGATAATCTCGAGTACATTATGGCTATGAATAGAAAGAAACAGCGCGGAAGGTATAAAACCGCGGATGAGTTGTTAGGTACAGGGCTTTTGCAGCTGGAGGCGCTTACGTATATGCGCGGAAGAAGCATACCAAAACAGTTTATTATTATTGACGAAGCGCAGAATCTTACACCGCACGAGATAAAGACTGTTATTACAAGGACGGGAAACTACGCTAAGATGGTACTTACAGGAGACCCTTACCAGATAGATAACCCGTATCTTGATTCAGCAAGTAACGGGCTTACCTATTGCGTTGAAAAGATGAGGAACCAGCCTATGTTTGGACATATGACATTGGTAAGCAGTGAAAGAAGTGAATTAGCCTCAATAGCAGCAGAAGTACTTTGACAACAATCAGGATAAGCCCGACTGCACGAAAAAAAAGACCTAACCTCCAAATATAAAGGGAGCAGAGATGAGACTAGATACAAAATACTTACGTAAATTTATTTCTAAAAAAGAGTTAAGGCCTATCAAGGAAGAGATACAGGACGCGCACAACATGCTTGAGAAGGGCACAGGCCTTGGTAGCTCTTTTTTAGGCTGGCTCCATCTGCCATCAAATACCTCGAAAACTTACCTTAGAGAGATAAAAGAGATCGCGCTGGAGGTAAGAAAGAATACTGAGGTGTTTATCGTAATAGGTATAGGCGGTTCTTATCTGGGCTCTAGGGCAGCGATAGAATTTTTTGGTATTAAGAATTGCAGGCAGAACAAGCCGGAGATACTTTTCGCTGGAAACAGCATTGATCCTGACTACCTGAGTAACCTGCTCGCGGATATTAAGAATAAAGAGGTTACAGTAAATGTTATCTCTAAATCGGGTACTACTATTGAACCAGCCACCGCGTTTAGGATTATAAAGAACTCTATGGAGAAGCGTTACACTCCTTCTGAGCTTAAGAAGCGTATAATATGCACCACAACTAAGTCTCAGGGCGCGTTATACCAGATAGCAAAGAAGAAGGGCTATAGGGCTCTTTACATACCGGAAGATGTTGGCGGGCGCTTTTCGGTTCTTACCGCAGTGGGTTTATTGCCAATGGCTGTAGCTGGTATTGATATAGAGGAGGTAATCAGGGGCGCGGCAAATATCGAAAAGATGTCGTCGTGTGCTGATATAGACAAAAACATTCCTTATCATTACGCGGCTTTGCGTAATTTATTGTACAGAAATGGTAAAAAGATCGAGATAGGCTGCAGTTTTCATGTCTCGCTCTTG
This sequence comes from uncultured Planctomycetia bacterium, assembly GCA_964523875.1. Lineage (GTDB taxonomy): Bacteria > Omnitrophota > Gorgyraeia > JABMRG01 > JABMRG01 > JAUVHV01. The sequence continues at coordinate 13,139 of CAZGAS010000018.1, forward strand.
TCTATGCTGGAGTGGTGGAAACAGCTTTTTGCTGAGACAGAAGGCAAGGAAGGTAAGGCCCTTTTCCCCCAGGCAGCCATCTTTTCAACAGACCTTCACGCCAATGGCCAGCTTATCCAGCAGGGTGAGAGAAACCTTTTTGAGACATTTATACGAATTAGAAAAAAGAGTGCTGATATTAAATTACCGCGCGCAAAAGAGGATATCGATAAGCTAAATTACATCGCGGGCAAAGGCATGCATTTTATAAATAAAATGGCATATGAAGGCACAGCGCAGGCTCACGCGGATGGTGGCGTACCAAATATGGCACTGATTATTGATGAGCGCTCCGCTTATTGCTTGGGCCAACTTTTCTATTTCTTCCAAAGGGCTGTTGGAGTGTCGGGTTACCTACTAAGGGTTAATCCTTTTGACCAGCCAGGCGTACAGGCATACAAAGAGAATATGTTTCGCTTGCTTGGAAGGCCATAATATATACGATTTGGTTGTTTGCGCAGCTAAGCTCAGTATTCGGCCTGATGTTAGCGGTTAGTAATTAAAAACTAGAGAGTTTTTAATTTAGACCACTGTCCCGATTGAAAATAAAACAGTGTCCCTCACGATTTGGACACTGTTTCGGTTGTATATGTATATGCCTGGTACAATACGGATGAAACTTTTAAAATTCTTGCCCCTAATAACCCTTGTAATTGCCCTCTCTGGCTGCGCTACAACATACAATCCCGCTACAGGAAGAAATGAAGTAATCTTTATAAATTCCGCCTCTGAAACCGTAATCGGTAAAAACGCCGCCGCGCAAATAGCGGAAAAATATAAGATTATTGAAAGCGGCAAGGACCTTGACAGGCTTAACGGAATAGGCAACAGGATAGCCGCTGTTTCAGACCGCGATGACATCGAGTACAAATTCTATATTATTGATGACAAAGAGCTCAATGCCTTTACAATACCCGGTGGTTATGTCTACATATACAGGGGGCTGTATGATAAACTTGATGATGATGAACTTGCCGCTGTCATAGCGCATGAGATAGGCCATGTAGCGGCGCGGCATATAGTAAAAAAGATGCAGGCAAACCTGGGCTACCAGGTGCTATCGACTATAGCCCTGATAGCATACACAAAAAACGCTGACGATGATAAAAAGAAAAGGGCAGGTTACGCGGCATACGCAGGGGCAACTGCTTTTAATCTTGTCGCTCTTGGTTATAGCAGAAAAGACGAGTTCCAGGCAGATGAGCTCTCTATAAAATATACAACTAAAGCGGGCTTTGATCCCCATGGCATGATAAAGGCGCTTAAAAAACTTGATGAGCAGGCAAAGAAAGGCGTCCCTACACCTTATATTCTGAGATCTCATCCTTATATTGACCAACGCATAAGCCACATTGAAGAACTGATAGATAGTAATAAGTAATGAAACCGCTTGGAAACAGTTTCGAATATTTTTATTAGTAAAAAGTGAGATTAACGCTTGCATTGAGCTTATGTAACTGTTATAATTTTTATTATGGAATTTAAAGCCGCTATATTTGATCTAGACGGAGTAATTGTTGATACAGTGCCTCTTCATTACAAGGCATGGAAGAGGATGTTTAATGATTACGGCAAAGAATTTGACTATAACGACTACAAGCAAAAAGTCGATGGTATACCGCGTATTGACGGCTGCCGCGCTATACTCACAGGCCTTTCTGATAAAGAGATAATAAAGGCAGGCGATAAGAAGCAGGGGTATTATATGCAATACCTGGACCAGGATGGTGTCAAGGTATATGATACTACTGTTTCACTTATACAAGAGATTATCACGGCCGGTATCCACACAGCGGTTGTATCTTCAAGTAAAAATCTCCCCCTTATATTAGAAAAGGTTGGGATGACAGATAAATTTGAGGTAAGGCTTAGCGGTAATGATATAACTAAAGGCAAGCCTGACCCCCAGATATTTCTTATGGCCGCGGAAAAGCTCAAGGTCACACCGGATGAGTCTGTTGTCTTTGAAGACGCTACACTGGGTGTTGAAGGCGCGAAGCGCGCTAATATGCGCTGTGTTGGTATCGATAGATCTAATAGGCCTGATCTTTTTAAAAAAGCGGATATTATTGTAAAAGACCTAGGCGAGGTTAATCTTACCCGCCTTCAATCCTTATTTTCCTAATAACATATGAAATCATTCTTTAAAGACATAATAGCTCAAGAGGAATGGCTTATACATGAAAAGGGCTTTGATGCTACTAAGATGCAGGAGTATGAGAGCCTTTTTACTCTTGGTAACGGTTACATGGGTTCAAGGGGTGTTCTTGAAGAGATACCGTATGATTCCTCGCCAGGTACCTACATCGCGGGTGTCTTTGATAAATCTATTTCACAAGTCTCAGAGATTGTAAACGCGCCAAATCCTATTGACCTGCGCATAACCGCTGAAGGTGAAAAAATAGATATCAAGGGGATGTACCTGCATAAACACCATCGTATCCTTGACATGAAAAACGGCCTGCTTTTACGCCATACTATACTTGCTAACAGCAGAAAAGAGAGATTTGATTATAAGTCCATTCGTTTTATATCAAGCGACCACAGACAGCTAGGGGCTATGAGGATACGGGTAACGCCGCTTGACGCGCCGACAATACTTACTGTCCAGGATAATATCAATACCTCGGTCCGTAATAAAGGCGTGCTTACAGAAGGCAGAAAAAAGCATTTCCAGGTTATAGAGGTCAGGGGTGAGAAATCGATAAATTACGTATGCGCCAAGACACAGGAAACCTCTATTCTGCTTGCCTGCGCAACCCACTTAACTCTCGCGCATAACAACAGGGAGTATTCCGCACCGGATCAGTCTTTTGATATACGCCTTAAAAAACGCGAGACATTGACCCTTACCAAGTTATTTTACGGCCGAACATCACGCCACTTAAGCCGGCGCCTGTTAAGGCACAGGTCAATAAAATCCCTTAAGCAATATGGCAGGCTTGGTTTTGAGCGATTACTCAAACGGCAAATGCTCACCTTCTCCCGGTTATGGCAGTTTTCAGATATCAGGATCTCCGGTGACAGTTACGCGCAGAAGACACTTAGATTCAATATATACCATATGCTTATTGCCGGTAACTCTTATGATAACGATGTCAGTATAGGTGCCAGGGCCTTGACAGGAGAAGGGTATAGGGGCCATGTCTTCTGGGATACAGAGATATTCCTCCTGCCGTTTTATATATACGCGTTTCCGGAGATAGCGAAAAACCTATTAATCTACAGATATCATAGGCTTCACGCCGCGAGGGAAATAGCCAAAAAGAAGGGGTTCAAGGGGGCGCTTTTTCCATGGGAGAGCGCGAATACAGGACAGGACCAAACACCGCATTGGCATAAAGATCTTGATGGCAGTATCATAGAGATTAGCACACAGGACTATGAGCATCATATAGTCGCTGATATAGCCTTCGGCCTCTGGCATTATTATCTCGCTACAGATGATAAGAAATTTATGAGCAGGTATGGAGCTGAAATACTCTTTGAGGCCGCGCGGTTTTGGGCAAGCAGGGTCGAAAAAAATAAAAAATATAATAGATTTGAGATACATGGTGTTACGGGCCCTGATGAATTTCACCCGAATGTAAATAACAACGCGTATACAAATGGTATGGCACAGTGGAACCTAAAAACCGCGGCAAGGTTTTATAGTGATTTCATGAAAAAATATCCTGCCAGATTTAAGGCCCTTTCCGCGAAGATAGCCCTCAAACCGTCAGAGCATAAAAAATGGATAGATATCTCTGATAATATGTACATACCTATAAGCAAACAGGGTAACATTATCGAGGAGTTTGAAGGGTATTTTAAGAAGAAAGATATAGCGATAAGGGCCTATGACAAACATCTTATGCCTGAATTTCCGCCGGACCTACCACTCTCAAAGGTTGCCGACACACAGCTTGTAAAGCAGCTGGATTGCTGCATGTTATTATACCTTCTTCCTGAAAAGTTTGATTACAGGACATTTGAGGCTACCCACGCGTATTATGAAAAAAGAACTGTTCACAAATCCTCTTTAAGCCCTTCTATAAACGCGATTATGAATTTAAGAACAGGCAAAAAAATAAAGGCATACCAGTATTTTCTTTATTCGCTGGGAGCTGATTTGAAGATGCACCAGTCGAATGTCGCGGAAGGTGTCCATGCCGCGAGCCTGGGCGGCTCATGGCAGGCGGTAATAAATGGTTTTAGCGGTATGACAATGAAAGATGGCTATTTAAGCTTTATGCCGCGAATACCGGGATATTGGCATACCTTAGAGTTTTGCCTGAATTTTCGTGGGCAACGGCTTACCATTAAAATCAGTCATAAGGATATGTCTATAGGGGTAAAGGCGCTAAAAAATAAGAGGCCTGTTAAGGTAGAGGTATTCGGCGATATATATACAGTTTATCCCGGCAAAAAGATCGTGGCATTGAAAAAATCTAAAAAACCCATATAGGGGCCATTGAGATTGAAAACAGTTACTGCAAGCCAGATGAGAAGTATAGATAAAAAGAATGTAGAGAGCAGGGGTATTCCATCTATTATTCTTATGGAGAGGGCAGGTAGAGGCCTTGCTAAGGAGGTTATCAAACTCACGCGGCAGGTCACCTATAAAGAGAAAGAGGCAAGAGTAGCGATCTTCTGCGGTAAAGGCAACAATAGCGGTGACGGGCTTGTCTGCGCGCGTTATCTATTAAGCAGTGGAATTAATGTGAAGATATATCTGCTATTTAATCTTGATTTATTAAAAGGTAGTCCAGCTTACAATATACAGGCCCTTAAAAAACAGGGCGCGATAATATATGAGATAAACAGTTACGCCTCTTTCAAAAAACTTAGCAGGCGGATTAATGCCAATATCATTGTTGACAGTATATTTGGCATCGGGTTTAAGGGCAAGCCCTCAAGGTATCTTGAGGAAGTAATAGAATTTTTAAATAAGCAAAAAGCGTGTATAGTCTCAGTGGATGTCCCTTCAGGCCTTGACGCTACAACAGGTATAGCAAGGGCTGGGGCAATAATCGCTGACAAGACAGTTACCTTTGGTCTTTCAAAAACAGGTTTTTATAAAAATGACGGGCCTATATATTGCGGCAAAATCAGCATAATTGATATAGGCCTTAAGGTATAGTAGTTAGCCTTTAATATTATCAGGCCCTATTTTTCATAACAATGGGAATAATTCTTCTCTCCATGTGTTATATCTGTAGAATGGAAATAAATAGGAGGGATGAATAAGATGAGATACGAATGCCAGATATGCAAAAATACCGTTGAAAAAAGGCCCCCTGAATGGTGCCCTAAATGCGGCGGCCACAGGATTATCTTCAAGCGTCTTACCGCGGATAATAAAGACTTTGCTATCGCCTCATAGAGAATAGGCCTTTTCTGTCATTAAACGGCCTTACGGACTAGGTGTCTCTATAATAATCAGTTAAAGAAGCCTTAAAAAAATATGCGCGTTACCTTTTGTCTTAAAGAGCCTGTTTTAAGGAATAGGTTCTTTTTTTATAGTGGATGAACCTGAAAATAAAAAAGGAGAGGCAGATGTTTACAATAATACTATACGTGGCCTTAGGCATTCTAGCGGGGATCTCCAGCGGATTCTTCGGTATAGGCGGCGCCGTTATCATCATACCCGCGCTTGTCTTATTAGGCGGCTTTACCCAGCACCAGGCCCAGGGCACAACCCTTGCCCTTATGATACCGCCTATAGGTTTGTTAGCGGCGATGAAATATTACCACCATGGCAATATCAATGTAAAGGCCGCCCTCTTTATCTGCGCTGGTTTTGTTTTAGGGGGCTTACTAGGCGCCAAATTCGCGATGCCTATCCCGGAACATATTTTAAAAAAGGCCTTTGCGTGCTTTCTTATGATCGTAAGCCTGAAGATGTTATTTTAAAATTTCATTTGAATAGATAAAGGTTTTATGTAATAATATCAATCGGAGGCAATACAATGAAAAGTAAAGACGCGCGCAGAAAGACTATCATAAAAAAACTCAAGCACGAGATGAAAAAAGACAAGGCAAACCCGCAGAGAGTCTCTAATTGGTTTAAGGTCATGGAATCAAAGAGAAAAGTCTTTGCCCTTGAGGATGAGATAGATAAGATAACTAAAATGTTAAAGGCAAAGAAATAGGTGTCCTGATGTATATCGGGTCAAAGCCAACCCGCCCTTCTGATAATGCCACATTGTCCGGGGGGTTTTTTTCTAAAAACTATGAGTAATAAAAAAGAAGAGCGAATAGTACTTATAATTAAGCGGCTTAAAAGGGCCTATCCCGGCGCTAAGGCCTCTTTGGCGCACAAAAACAGCTTTCAGCTTCTTGTAGCTACTATCCTTTCCGCGCAATGCACAGATATAGTCGCGAATAAGGTAGCGGCCTATATATTTAAAAAATATAAAAACGCTAAGGGCCTGTCAGCGGCTAAGCCTTCGGTTCTCGAGAAAGAGTTATATTCAACCGGATTTTACAAAAGCAAGGCGAAAAACATAATAGCCGCGTCGAAAAAAATAGTCAACAGCTTTAATAACAAAGTCCCTAATTCAATGGAGAAACTCCTCTTGCTCAATGGCGTAGGCCGGAAGACAGCCAATATTATCCTCTCTGTAGCGTTTAAAAAGAGAGAAGGCGTAGCTGTTGATACACATGTCAAGAGGCTCAGCAGGCGTTTTGGCTTAACAAAAAGCACTAATCCCGTTATCATCGAAAGGGATATCCTGAAGGTCGTGCCCTTTAAGTACTGGCTTGATTTTAACCATATACTGGTAAGCCATGGCAGAAGGGTATGCAAGGCAAAAAAGCCTTTATGCGGCAAGTGTGTTATAGCCGGGATCTGCCCGTCAAGTCAGGTATAAGATATGCGACATAAGGCCATGTTGTATAAAAGAATTGAGGGAAATTCAGTACTCTGCCAGTTATGCGCCCATAATTGCAGGATAGCTCCTGGTAATTATGGCGTGTGTAACCTCAGGCAGAATATCGATGGAGAGCTTTACACGTATACATACGGAAAGATCATTGCCTCTCATGTGGATCCTGTTGAAAAGAAACCTTTGTATCACTTCCTACCTGGGAGCAATGCCTTTTCCATAGCAACGCCGGGATGCAATTTTAAATGTGATTTTTGCCAGAACTGGCAGATATCACAGGAAAAATGTGCTCAAGACATGCCGCCGGGGATTATCCCACCGAATGATATAGTCAGACGAGCCCTTGAATCAGGTTGCAGATCTATAGCATACACATATACAGAACCTACGATATTTTTTGAATATGTTTATGATACAGCGCGCCTTGCCAGGTCAAGGGGCCTATATAATCTAATAGTTACAAATGGCTATATGACCAGGGAGGCTATTGATTGCATTAGTCCATATCTTGATGCCGCGAATATCGACCTTAAGTCGCTTAGGAATGATTTTTATAAGAATAAATGCAAGGCCCGATTAGAACCGGTCCTCGATTCAATCAGGTACATGAAAAAGTCCGGTTTGTGGATTGAGGTTACAACATTGATTATTCCCGGACTAAATGATTCAAAAGAGGAGCTAAAGGCTATCGCGGGCTTTATAGCGGAAATCGGTATTGAGATACCGTGGCACATAAGCAGGTTCCACCCTGATTACTCGTGTATAGATAATAGCCCAACCCCAATAAAGACGCTCATCACCGCAAATAAGATTGGCAAGGAGGCCGGCCTGCGCTATATCTATCCCGGTAATATTGCCGAAGAGGTATCTACAGCATGCTATGAGTGCGGCAAAGAACTGATTAAGCGCAATTCCCCGGAGATAAGTATGGCGGCCTTGAATGGTAACCGATGCGCGCAATGTAATACCATACTTGATGGGGTTTTTTAAGCCTTATCACGTGTAATAGAAACTCTTTCACTCTTTCTATATATATATTGACATAATTGCTTACTTATGATATACTTTTATAAGATATTTACCAACTTATAGATCTCCTGGCGGAATAATGATAGGGGTTTGTTTTTTTAGAGCAAACATGAAGTATATAGTAAAAATTATAACGATTGCACTCTACAATATACTAGTTATAACTAGTATTCCAGCGAATCTCTATGCCCTACGACCAGCAGCAGCTATAAATTCACAGCTTACGGAGTTAAGCGAGGCTCTTCCCATATCCAGCTTTGCAGGGATGGATCTGCCCTCACCTACAGCACCTAATCATATAATAATAAATGATGACTTCGTTGTGCACAAAGAGGTTAAGAAAGTTCTCATTGTTGTTCCGTTCCCTTATACTGACATACCCTATAATGAGCGAAACAGAAGATTCATTCCGTTAGGAGCTGGTTACGTCTGCGCTTCTCTTAAAAGGGAACTTGGTGAGGAAAATGTTAAATTTCTTGATCTCTCTGTCGTTCCAGATGATTTTGATTTTAAAAGCTATCTTCAGGAAACCAATTTTGATCTTATTGGATTTTCCATGGCCGCAGACGCTGTTTCAAGTATTACATATCAGCTGATTGCCGAAGCTCGGCGAGAACTTCCCGAATCTATACTCCTAGTAGGCGGCCTTATACCTAGCAGAAATCCTTGGTCGGTTTTTAAAAACTCTGAGATGAGGATTAATATCGTTGTGCAGGGAGAGGGTGAGAGCATTATACCAGCCGTAGTAAATGCGTGTAAAAAGGGGCAATCATTAATAGGCGTAAGGGGAGTTGCAGTCTTAAGTTGTAACGGAAAATATTTTGTAAACAAAAAAGCGCATCTGACAAATATAAATGACCTTCTGAATCCGCCATGGAATTTTATAGATCCCAATGATTATAATCTAGGGACCCCGTATATGCCGGGTGAGTGCGTTAATATTTTAAGTTCAAGAGGCTGCCCCTATCATTGTGCATATTGTTCGTATAAATTTGTATCCGGTAGGTTATTTAGATTTCGGAAGAGATATAATAGAAAGTTGTGGATTGAGGGTTTGACAGTTTAAAGAAAATGACGTATCCTTTTGGTAGATTTAAAACCAAAAAAGGCTCAAAGTAAAGAGCCAGAAAGGATACGTCATGGATAAGTATAGCGT
>CAZGAS010000019.1:0-2312 GCA_964523875.1 uncultured Planctomycetia bacterium
GCAGCTGCAAGTGAAAATCCTTTTGCAGGAATAGGTTTTGATCCCGGACTTAATAGGATGATGCTTGGATGGATACCGGAAAGGATAAAACAACTTATCGATAAACCTGCTCTTATTGACATGATGATAGGTACTGTTAATATATTAAAGAAGACAGGTAAGAAGAACTTTATGTTCACAGGGATAGGCGGCTCAGGCTTAGGCGTAGGGACGATAGTAGATACCTATGGACAGCCCCCGCAAGATGGAAAGATATATACCCTTACAACCCCTTCAAGGGATCAACAGAATGCTGTTATACTAGACCTTAGACAAAGGTATGAAGGTAATCTTAAGAAGGCCCTGGAAGAGTCTGTACTCTTTGCTATAAGTAAATCAGGTTCAACAGCAGAGACAAGAGAGCAGGCGGAATTTTTTGAGAGCCTTTATAGAGCAAATGGGATAGACCCTAAGGAACATATCTTTTTTATCACAGATTCTGATACTAAGGATAAGCCTGTAGAGAAGAACGCGTTTGCTGAAAGAATTTATCAAGGGTATGGACAACTCCCCATACAGTTTGATGGGCAAAATGATATAGGTGGAAGATTTACATCGCCGACAACGATGATATCACTATTGCCATTAGCCCTTATAAACACCAAGCTCGTAAAACCGTATCTTGAAAATGCCTATGCTATGGTAAAAATAAAAGATACAGATGATATAATATTAAAGCAGGTATTTATTTCTTTGGGCGTCTTCTTGGATATGATCTCTAATGCAAAATACCCGCGTACTTTTAATAAGCTTACTCTTCTTCTTCCGGAAGAGCTTAAGGCCTTTGCGCCGTGGGTAGTACAGCTTATACATGAATCATTAGGCAAGAATGGAAAAGGTATAGAGGTGTTATTTGGCGAAGAACTTACACCTGATATGGCAGATGATTTTATACGACAGGGAAGGGTATTTTTGCGTGTTAATTTGGCTGATAAGGCTGTTACGGAGCCTAATCTCTGGCAGGCCATTAAGAATGCGGATATACCAACTTTTGAGATGACAGTAAAAGGAAAAGAGAATTTAGGCGGACTGCAGGCAGGTTTTCAGCTTACAACAGCGACTATCGCTTATCTATCTGATATACATTTTGTAATTCAACCTGCTGTTGAAAAGCATAAGAACGCGACAAGGGACGTCATGAGTACAATAGGTGATGGTGAGGCTCTTAAACTTCCTGAGATAATCGCCGGAAGTGAGATAGGTTCTAAATCAGGAAAGCTCTCTGTCTATTTCTATCCTCTTGTGCAGGCAGGAGTTATTACATTTGCGGAGATAGAAAAAGAGGTTGCAAGGCTTAATTCAGATATGGCTAATACAATAGCTGTATTTGCGGCAATTCTGAATCTAGTTGAAGGCCTGGATAGGTTTGAGCAGGTTCAATTAGGGCTTTTTGGCACAATGTCAGAAAAGACGAAAAAGGCCTTTGCAAGAATAAGAAAAGAGGTATTTACAAAGAAAAATATACCCTCTATTATTGCCACATGGCCTGATGACCTTCATGCCAATGAACAGGACATGGCAGATGGATTAGGAAGAGAGATCACATTTGTAACTGCTGTATATCCTACTGACGCTGCAGAAATTCCTGGGGGAGAGGCTGTAAACATAAAGATGCAGAATCAGCTCGCGGCACCTTTTATAGGTCTTATGAATTCCAAGGTTGAATCTAAAGGTATGATCTGCGGTATAGCGTATGAAGGTATGCAGGATGAGGCATCAGATGTTCTTGAAAGGTTTTTTGAAAAGGTTGATACCTTGCGCATTCTCTCTAAATCCTCTTCATCCGGCGTATCTCTTACAGATAAAGACTTAGAAAATATCAAGCTTGCTGCGGAGATAGCGAACTTAAGTGATGCAGCAGGTACAATAGCATATAATGATAGAGTATTATCATTAAAACAGCAACAGATGTTACAGAGTCTGATGGGTGCAGGCACGCAAGGCTTAGCAGAGCTTGAGCAAAAGTTAGGATGCAGTGTAAGGCTTATGTCTCAGGGTGATATAGAGGATAATGCAAAGACAATAATAATCTCAACTGAGAAACTTGCAGGTTTTACGAATGTTAAATACTTTATCACAGAGCAGATGCAGATAGATACAAGTTATATCGCGATAACCCCTCTCATAGTGATAGCAAAGGGGTTACTTGGCCTAGAGAGTAAAACAGTTCAGCCCAGGCTCTACGCGGTACTTAAGAGTTCAATAAGAAGCTTAAGCCAAGGCCTGCTTAATGAAAACGATATAGATGACGCTATAACAGCCTATATAAACGG
>CAZGAS010000019.1:2412-3838 GCA_964523875.1 uncultured Planctomycetia bacterium
TGCTGGCGGCAGAAAGCTCACCAGGCAAGAGCCTTTTTCAGAGAGAAGATTTTAATGTCGGAGTAGAGATTGTCTATCTCGCCTATAAAGCAGCTACTTATGTTAAAAGTAGAGATACTATTATATTGGATCGTCGTTGCCTTGAGAATGACGATTTTTTGTACTTTAAGATTAAACACGAGCTAACGGACCGCAGATTACCTGAGATGGATATTATAGGAGAGCAGTTTAAGAAGCTGCCTGGATTAAGAGAGCTCTTTACCTTGATTACAGTAGATATCGCCGGGTTTATGCGCTTAAGAGATAATTATCCCCGCCGGGCAGAAGTTATGCTTAAATATTGCCGTGGTGTAGGCCATAACAAAAGAGGGCTATTAAGATGCTATGAGAAAATAATGAAGAACCCATCTCTTAATGACCCGTTTAACTTTACCGAGGATATCTTCAGGCTTGTAGAGAGTGAAGAACATAAAGCATATTTCCTGAATACGCGTAAAGCAGTTAGAAAGATAGCCAACAAAAATAGTGATGGCAGTATCGACTATGAAATGACCTCCGCAAGATTAAGGCCGTGGTTGAAATCTATAAATAGGCAGTTTTTTGAATTACAAAACATAAGAAACGGGTCACAATTTAAGCCTTTAACAGATTTTAATAAAAAAATACCTGTATCATTAAAACCATTTATGCCTTATGCTGAAGATATAAAATATGAGCTTGATAATGATTGTATCTTTTTGCGAATAAAATTAGATAATAAACAGGGTCAGATTAAGTTTGCCTACCTTTATATTGGCTTGAATGATAATTGGGATGCTGTATTAGGAAAATGGGGAAAGATCTATAACTTAACATATCATAAGTGGCAACAGGAGAGCGCTGATATTTTTCAGTATAGGCATGATGGTATAGAAAAAGAGAGAGGTTTATATTGGAACTACATTATTAGGCTTCCAATTACGAAATTAATAAGTAAGCTGTATGATAAGTCTAGCCAAGGAAATTTAAAGAAGCTGTGTCTTAATCTTTTTAGTGAGTTAGGCTTTAAGGACGGTTTAAGCAATAAGACATGGCTTTTAGTAGAAAATATTATAAGAGGAAAAAAGGTACCACCGAAAAGCTATTATGTAATAAGAGGTATTATCTGGAAACATATTGATCGCATATACCCTAAGCTATTTTTAGGTAGAAATAATCTGCGAGACACATCTATAGGAGATATACCCGCTTGGCTGATAATGGAAGATCCTGAGATGAGTTCAAGGCTTTTGTTATTTTTAAATCCCCGTAAAAAACGCGGACCTACAAGTTTTTATGAAAAGACAGACAAAGTATCTATGCGGGATATCCTAAAGATGCTCCAATGGACAGCCCATAAGAGAGCAGACTCTTTCAGGCCTATGCGCCAGATGAGTCTTTTTGATGT
>CAZGAS010000019.1:3938-18078 GCA_964523875.1 uncultured Planctomycetia bacterium
TAATAATTTAACCAGGAGGATAAAATAGAAAAGGGTAACATCAGGATTTTAGCTTGACGTAAAGAATATATTTTGTTAAACTAACTAACATTCATAATTTTTAAAGATGTTTTTACATAGATCATAACGATTAAAATCTTCAAAAAGGAGGATGAAAAGCATGAAAAAGATGTTATTGCTTAGTGTACTTGCGATGATTGCTATATCATTCGCGATAGCTGGTTGTGCTAGACAGGAAGAGGTCGTGATAGAGGAGTTTGAGGTTCAGGATACAGTCACAGGCAGGGATTTTAAGGTATTTAATGTCTACACTGACAGGTCATCTCCCGGAAACCACTATATCCCTTCAGGCTGGATGGGTGATTTTAGTGATATAAAGATAGATGACCGCTGGATGGAAGACGCGCATAGTGGAACTACCTGTATAAAGATAGAGTACCTTCCCAAGCGCTCACAAGGTGCCGGCTGGATGGGCATATACTGGCAGAACCCCGCTAATAATTGGGGCTCTAAAAAATCGGGCTTTGATCTTAATGGCGCGAAAGAGCTTACATTCTGGGCCCGTGGCGTGAAAGGCGGCGAGATAATATCAGAATTTAAGATAGGCGGTATTACAGGAGAGTTTTCAGATTCTGATTCCGCTGGTATCGGTCCTGCTATGCTTACCACAGATTGGAAAGAGTATAAGATAGATTTAGAAGGCAAGGACCTGTCCCATATTATCGGCGGTTTTTGTCTATCTGCGAATGTTGATGACAATCCTGATGGATTTGTTATATATCTTGATGATATAAAATACGAATAAAAATAGAGATTATTTTAAAATAGGGACAGCGCCTTATTTTTAGTTCAAAATAGGGCGCTGCCTTAATTTTAAAGTATCTACCCGAGGTAATATCATGACTACTCAAAAGATCAAGACTAAGCCAAAAAAGACAACGAAAAATAGAAAGTTTCTTCTTGCCCTACTGCTGCTGCTGCTTTTTCTACTTTTAGGTGTTGGGGCAGCGCTACTCTTTAAGTTTTCCAGCAAACCCGGTACTTATATACACAAGAATTCAAAGGGTGATTATGTCCTGCTCGCTAATGGCAGGCCTTTTGTGGTTAAAGGTGTCTGTTATAGCCCAATACCTGTAGGTGAGGGGTCTGTGTATAACTGGTGGGGAGATGTCGCTAAGCCCTGGATAATTGATGGAAAACTCATGAAAGAAGCTGGCATAAATACAATAAGATTTTATGAACCCGGTGACAAACCATCGCAGGTCAAAAAAGTAGTATCTGATTTTTATGACAATTATGGCATACGCTCAATCATGGGCCATGGTTTAGGTTTCTGGGATTTTCCTCACGCGAATTACGCGGACCCTGCTTTTCAGCAGAAGATTAAGAGGCAGGTATACCAGATGGTAAAGGCCTATAGAGATGAACCCGGTATATTGGCGTGGGTCCTGGGCAATGAAGCGAATTATTCTTTTGATGGAAGTGTAAACTCATGGTCTACTCCGGAGCTTGACGCTATTGATAACGCCCGGGACAGAAAATTGGCTAAGGCCAAGATATATTATACCTTCCTGAATGAACTTGCCCAGATAGTAAAGAAGATAGACCCCGCAAGGCCGGTAGGCTTTGGTAACGGTGAGTTAGGTAGCATAGAGGTTGCCAAAGAGTATTGCCCTGATTTTGATTTTGTGGGCATTATAATATATAGGGGGAAATCTTTCGGAAATATGTTCCGCCAGCTCAAAAATAGGTATGGAAAACCCGCTATTGTTATTGAGTTTGGCTGCGACTCGTATAACGCGTTGGCACAGGAGCCTGATCAGGAGAACCAGGCGTTCTTTTTAAAAACCTTATGGTGTGAAATAGAACACAATACATACAAGGGTAAGTGTGAAGGAGACTCCTTGGGCGGCTGTATCTTTGAGTGGAATGACGAGTGGTGGAAGCATGAGCAGGATAAGGTAGGTGACTGGAACATACAGAATACTCAGGCAGGCTGGACCAATGGATCCTATTATTTTGATACTGAGGGTAACCCCAATATGAATGAGGAATGGTTTGGAATCGTAACCTTAAAGCCTGAAAAAGAGAATGGGGTTAATAAGAGAGTTCCAAAGAAGGCTTATTACGATTTAAAGGAAGTCTGGCAGCAGAATGGTAAGACAGCTACCAGTGACTGGAGATAGTCTCGTATTACGTTGCGCGTGATGCGTATCGCGTTAAAGATTTTTATCAATGCGTGATATGATATACTCAATACGAATAATTACATAAGAATATAAGATAAGGAGTTATAATGCAAAAGTTTTTGTCGTTAGTAATGTTTTTAGTTCTGGCAGGCGTTACTGGTTGTGCGCCAGGAAATATGACTGATAAAAGTGGCTCAGATAAGATATCTGTCTGGCACTGGATGACAGACAGGGAAGATGCCTTTGCCGAGCTTGGTAAAAGATACAAGGCACTTACCGGGACTGACGTTCAATTTGAGCTATACGCGCCAACAGACGCTTATAGCGAGAAGATAAAGGGCGCCGCGCAGACAAAAACACTCCCGGATGTCTTTGGGGTCCTGGCGGATAAGAGAGTTATATCATCTTTTATAAAAGCCGGGCATGTTCTCAGTCTAAGCCCTTATATGGATATGGATAATGGCCAATGGAAAAAGAGCTTTTACGCGAAGGCGCTTAATGTTAACAGGTTCTTATTGGGCAATGAGTTTGAAATCACCCCGGGTATATACGCCGCGCCTTTAGATGTAATGAATATACAGATGGTATATAACAAAGACCTCTTTAAAAAGGCGGGCCTTGACCCGGAAAATCCTCCTAAAAATTGGGCGGAGTTTTTAGACGCGGGAAACAAGCTTCACGCCGCCGGCATACAAGGTATGGTAAGCGGATGGGGAGAGATATGGATGATAGATTGCCTCGCTTCTAATTACGCGTATAATATAATGGGCGAGAAGAAGTTTATAGATACTATCAAGGGAGAGGTCTCATACGCTGACAAGGACTGGATAGCGGTCTTTTCCGTGTTTAGGGATATGAGGGATAATAACCTGCTTGCCAATGGTATAGTTACAATGGTCAATAAGCACGCAGAGCAGATGTTCGCGAATCAACGCGCCGCGTTAGGGTTTAATGGCTCATGGTGCGTAAATGTATATTATGGTATGAATCCGGACCTAAATTATGGCGTAATATTGCCCCCCGCGTATTCAGATAAGTACCCTATGAAAATCTGGGGTGGCGCTGGGGCGAGCCTTATGGTTAATGCCAGGAGTAAGAATCCGGATAAAGTGGTCAAGTTCCTGAAATGGTTTACTGCTAAGGATCAGCAGGCATATCTCGCTAATAAAACGCGCAACCTTCCGGCAAATAAAGAGAGCCTTGGCAATATATCACCGGTCTTAGCGCAGTTCGTGGCTGGTATGGATAGTGTTACTCACCCTAACAACCTTAATGTCTCAGAATTCCCTAAAGTCATAGAAGCGAGAGACAAAGGCATACAGTCTATTATAATTGGTGAGAAGACCCCTGAAGAGGTCGCTTTAGGAGTTCAGGCTGTTAAGGTAAGAGAGATGCTAAAGGCCAAAAAATAAGGCTTTATAACCGTTCTTGAGTAGTTTTAGGAAGAATATGGAACATAGAAAAGCGAAAAAGATATTTACAAACTATCTCTTTGTCCTGCCAGCGATATTGCTCTTCTGCACTTTTCATCTATACCCTTTTATAAATGTTTTTCGTTATTCACTTTTTCAGTGGGATGGTATAGTGCCATTCTCATCCGCGCAATTCATAGGTCTCGCGCATTTTAAAGATATATTTACATCTAATCCGCAGTGGTGGTATTCCATGTGGCATGCTTTTTATATTACCCTGCTTACGTTGGTATTTCAAAATGGGCTTGCCCTTATCTTGGCATTAGCATGTGACAGGGCCATAAGGGGTGCCCAGGCATACAGGATGATATTCTTTTTACCGCCTGTACTCTCCGGCATTGTTGTGGGCCTTATATGGCAATGGATATACGACGGGAATTACGGACTGCTTAACTACTGGTTGACCAGCATAGGGTTTGGCCATTTAGCCCGTGCCTGGCTCGCGGATCCAAAGACTGCCCTTACGTGTGTCGGCATTGTCCATATGTGGAAAGGTTTTGGATGGGGTTTTATAATACTTCTGGCAGGCCTGCAATCCATACCCCGTGAATTATACGAGGCAGCTAAGGTTGACGGCGCTGGAGCGTGGGATACCTTCAGGCGCGTTACAGTACCTTTAATGGTGCCTGTTTTTGTACTTGTTATGATACTCACAATCTTAAATACAATGCAGATATACGACCTTATAGTGTCCCTTACAGGCGGAGGCCCGGGCTACCATACAGAGGTTCCGATAACAAGGATACTAGCGGCAATGAGAGGCGGTTCACGGCTTGGTTACGCGTGTGCCCTTGGCATTGTCTTTGGGCTAATATTGCTTTTAGTGTCATTTATACAGATACAAGCCTCAAAACTGGCTAAACAGGAATGAAGGCGTTATCGCGCTATTAAGTTATTGCGTTATCGCGTTTAGAGTTATTAAAGGAAAGATATGCAGAAACCGATATATTACAAGATAAAGCAGTTTATATTGACGTATTCGACTCATCTACTGCTTATTATTATATCCTTAAGCTGTATACTCCCCCTTATATGGATGTTCTCGTCAAGCCTTAAGACACAGGCGACAGTCTTTTCTGATATGAGCCTCTTTCCGCAGAATCCCCATTGGGAGAATTTTTATATTGCGTGGACAAAAGGAGGTTTTGGCAGGTATTTTTTTAATAGCCTGCTTTACACTATAGTAGTTGTGCTAGGCATAGTATTTGTTACGTCTTTAGCCGCGTATGGGATATCGCGCCTTAAGATGCCCGGTAAGAATATCATATTTTATGTTTTTTTAGCTGCCATGATGATACCTATACCCGGGGCATTTGTAGCGTTATACGTGCTTCTTAACAAGCTCGGGTTTTTAAACCCTAATACGGGTTTCGCGTTTCTTGATAATACGATAATGAGGCTTGGTTATATATTGCCATTGATAAACAGTGGTTTATCCCTCGGGATATACATGCTCAAGACATTTTTTGATAAGATGCCCGGTGACCTTGAAGATTCAGCGAGAATAGATGGTTGTTCAACATTCGGAATATATTGGCATATAGCATTACCTATGGCAAAGCCGGCGATAGCGGTTATTGTTATATTTAATACATTGAATGTATGGAATGAATATTTGCTCGCCATGCTTGTGTTGACAGGCAAGCACCTTATGCCGCTAACCAGGGCGCTTATGGTATTTCGCGGTACACATATTACCGAGTACCCGCTTCTTATGTCAGGAATGACAATCACGGTAATACCGATTATCATTATATATATTTTATTACAGAAACATATAATCGCGGGTATAACAGCAGGAGCGGTAAAGGGATGATTATTCGTATTGTGTCGTATGCCCGCTTGTTGGCGAGGCAGGTATTGTGTTGTGCGTTACATTTGGCTTTAATTGCTTTTTTTGTAGCTCCGGTTTTAGCACTTGAATTGCCGGAAGGAGTAAAGAATTACTATAAAGATGGTGTGGCTGGTTCTCCCGGTACTTCAAAAGGCGTACCTCCAACAGTAAAGAAGGCTGATACAAAAGAAGGCGTTGATATGGGCAGGAGAGAGACTAAGGAGTATGATTTCAGCGATGAGTCCGCGGGGGCCCTTACGGTAAAGGCATGGGAGGCGCTTAATAAGAAGGATGAGCAGGCTGTGATCGCTTATACATCAAGATGCATAGAACTTTTTCAGGAAGATGCTAAAGACCAGGAGGCAAAGCTTGATGCCTTCGCGCCATCAGGCTCTGAAACGGATTACGATGCCTTGAACAATGTCGCTGTATCTTATTTTATAAGAGGAGAATTGCACAAGTACACAAAAGATTGGAAGCAATCCAGAGAGAACTACAAGGATGTTGTTGATAATTTCTATTTTGCGCAATACTGGGACCCGCGCGGCTGGTGGTGGAAACCCGCGGAGATATCAGAAGGTGAAATAGAGAAGATTGATACAGGATATTATGAAAATAAATAGAGATTTGCTTATTAGTTTAAGGTTTGTGGTTTTTAACAAGCGTCAGGTAAAAAACATTCGATGCCGGATACCTAATACCTTTTTTATGATAGGCTTGGCAATACTATTGACCGTTTTAATATCTGGCTGCGGTTTGCCTAAGAGGTTTGTGGAGCGGGCAAGTTTTAATCTTGCGAACAAGGGTAGTGAAGATATAGTTAACTACAAGAAATACGGTAAATTTGAGGGTATCGATACCGCGCATTACCGTTATATAATAGAGGCCCAGGCGGGCCTGTCAAAGGCTGTTGGCGAGGGTGTTTACCCTAATTCATCAAGTGTGCTTAAGGACCCGGGGTATAAGGAGTTTAAACAGCAGGGAAGGCTTAAGGGGCAGCACTGGGATTTTATCAATAAACCTGAGTACCAGGCAAATTTTTATAAGTGGGCAACCGCGTCTGAAGACAGAGGAGTAAAACTATTTTATACTGCTTTCGCCCTTGAAAAATCAGGCCATATAAAACACGCTATTAAGGCATATTACGCGATTTGTGTAAATTTTCCAAAGACCATAGGCTGGACATATTGGCATACACCATGGTATGTCGGACAAGTCTCAATAGATAAGATAAAATTTTTGTGCAGGCAATATCCCCAACTCGGGTGGAAACTCGAAGGCGGGTATATTATTGTAAAGAATGGTTATGATGATAATGTAAGAAATGATATCTTTATAGTAGATCCAGGTATGCTTATTAAGGTAAAGCCATCTCAGGTTATGGACAAGAGGAGAGATATCAGCAAACAGGCTGTTATTAAATCCACAGGAGATAAGCATATAAAGCTTGTGCAGTATAAGGATAAATCCTGGCAGCTATTAGTAGATAGCGAGCCTTATATAATTAAAGGCATTGCTTATGAACCGAGCAAGATAGGCCAGAGCCCTGACCAGGCTACTTTAGAGGATTGGATGCAGCAGGATGGCAATCAGAACTCCAAGGTAGACGCGCCATATGACACCTGGGTTGATAAGAATCGAAACAATATCCAGGATGCCGATGAGAAAGCGGTAGGTGACTTCCATCTTTTATGGGATATGGGTTGTAATACTATAAGGGTTTATCACCACGCCTCTAATCCGCCGTTGCTAAAAGACCTCTATGAGAATTACGGAATAATGTCTCTTATGGGTGATTTTATGGGGGCGTACGCGATAGGTTCAGGCGCAAGCTGGTACAAGGGCACAGACTATTCAGACCCTGCCCAGCAGCAGAATATGCTAGATTCCATTAAAGAGATGGTAGATACATATAAGGATGAGCCATATATACTGATGTGGGTTCTTGGCAATGAGAATAACTACGGAGTAGCTAATAACGCCAAAAAAGACCCCGTATCATATTATAAGTTTGTTAATAAAGCCGCTGAATTTATAAAATCGATTGACCCCCACAAAAGGCCGGTGGCTATATGCAATGGAGAGGTGATATTCCTTGATATATTCGCCAAGGAATGCCCTGCGATAGATGTCTTTGGCTTAAATTCATATCGTGGCGGACATGGCTTTGGCCATTTATGGCTTACTGTAAAGGATGAGGTAGGTATACCTGTTATGATAACAGAATACGGCTGTTCGGCCTATAACATGTATACTGATGAAGCAATAGCGGAGGCACAGCAGGCGGAGTACCTAAAAAATTGCTGGATAGATATTGTATCTAATTCAGATGGCTATGGCCAGGGCAACAGCTTAGGCGGCGTCTTATTTGAATGGGTAGATGAGTGGTGGAAGGCATATGAACCGGGTTTACATGATACAAAGCCTCTATGGGCAGGTTCCTTTCCTGATGGTTGGATGCATGAGGAATGGTTAGGGGTAACATCGCAGGGTAGTGGTAAGCATAGTCCGTACCAACGGGTTTTAAGAAAAGCGTATTATCAATACAGGGATATGTGGAAAACTAGGGACAGCGACTAGTTTTCTACACGTAAAAATATAAAGAATGCGAGAAAACTAGTCGCTGTCCCTAGTTTTTAAAAGGAGGAAGACAATGGGCAAGAAGAGATTTTTAGGATTAATAACATTCGCGGCTTTAGTTTTTACTACTATGGCACTTCAGGCACAGAGTGTGGAGTTTTTTGAGCCATTTAATGTCTATATAGACAAAAACGCGCGCGGCAATCATTTTTCTCCGTCAGGATGGATGGGTGATTATAGTGATATTGCTTTTACTGACGCGTGGAAAGAGAGCCCTCATTCTGGTATGAGCTGTATAAAGGTTACGTATAAGCCTAACGCGTCGCAGGGAGCGAGATGGACAGGCATGTATTGGCAGAATCCCCCTAATAACTGGGGTGAGAAAAAAGGCGGATACGATCTTACAGGCGCTAAAAAGCTTACCTTTTGGGCGCGCGGGGAAAAAGGTGGTGAGCGTATAGAAGAGGTCAAGATAGGCGGTCTTTCCGGTACATATCCTGACTCAGATGTTGCGGCAGCAGGGCCTATTATACTGACCAAGGATTGGCAGGAGTATAGCATTAATCTGGATGGTAAAGACCTAAGCTACATAAGCGGAGGATTTGTATGGGCAACCAATCTTGATGTTAATCCAAATGGCTGCACTTTCTATATGGATGATATAAGATACGAGTAATTAGTGGTAAGCATAGATACTCGTTATTTGCTAATCAGGTATCCTACTATAGGGATTAATACAACTAAAAACTTATGCTGCAGACAAATTTAAATCGTAGGCAATATATAAGGCTGAATTCATGTTTTCCAGTTGAATTCAGCCTTTATTTTTCAGCCACAAAGGCATTCTCCCATCAATATCAGGGGTTTACATGTAACCTTTCCCAGGGAGGTATATGTCTTGAGGCGAAGAATATAAGCCCTGATGATTCAGAACTTATATTGAATAAAAAACCGCGGTTAAATCTTGCTATCTATATACCCCTGCGCAAAAATCCGGTTGAGGCGACAGCGGAAATTATCTGGGTGGAGCAGGACAAAAAATCTCCTACGAAGAATAGTTATATTATAGGTCTCTCCTATCTGGATATAGGCTCAAAATCTAAAAGCAGGATACTTAATTACGCGCGGCGCTTAAAATATATCCCGCGGGTAACTATAGCAATATTGCTGATTATGCTCCTCGGCATCGCGACTTTATCGGCTTATCACTTCCAGGCTATAAAAAAGAACAAGGTCATAATTCAGCAGCTTGTTTCTGTTTCAGAGGTTAAGGTTGACCTTGAAAAGCGTTTAAATGAGATTAAGACACGTAAAGAGATGTTGGAAAGCAGGTTAGGCAAAAGCAGAAAGAGCGCTGTAGGGCTGGAACAGAGAATAACGGATATAGAAGAAAAGTTAACCAGTGAGAAGAAGAGGCTAGAACAGGAATTTGAAAAAGCGCTGGCTCAGCAGAAGGATCTTGAGCATAAGATGTCGGGCCTATCCGCGGAGAAGATTGCTGCAGGAGATATGACTTATAAGGTCACGGAATCAAGGCTTACTGGCCTGAACGCTACTATAGAGTTGTTACAGATTGAACTCTCAGAGGTTGTTAAAAAGGCGGATTTGGAAAAGAAAGGCCTAAACGCGAAATTAGCTCTTTTGCAGCAGACTAATACTGTGATCAAGGATCAGATACAGCTTACGCAGGAAGGCGAGATCCTGCTTGAGGAGCAACTTGCTCGGGTAAGATTAAAAAGTGGTAAGATAGCGCAAGCCAGTATTTATAAGATGCTTAAGTGGCTCAAGGCTCATCAGACAAAGGCAACAGGGCTTGTCCTGAGTTATGAGGGTGATAGAAAATTAAGAAACTGGGGTTTCACCTATGACCAGGCTCTCGCGTGCCAGGCATTTCTTATTTTAGGTGAAGAAGAGAAAGCGGCAAGTATATTGGAGTTTTTCTCTAACCGCGCCAAGCGCTTGAAAGGGCTTTTTTATAATGCGTATGATGTAAAGTCCGGAACGCCTAGTGAATGTATAGTCCATAGCGGGCCAAATATGTGGATTGCTATAGCGGCATGCCAATATGTGTACAGGACTAATGACGATAGGTTCCTTCGGATCGCTAAAGATATAGCCAAAGAGATGATGCTTTTACAGAAAGCCTCTATTGATGGCAGTATCAGAGGTGGGCCTGACACAGACTGGGTCGGTACAGAGCATAATCTTGACGCGTATGCGTTGTTTAATATGCTCTATGGCCTAACAAAAGAAGAAGCCTATAAAGATGCGGCTATGCTTACACTGGATTGGCTAAAGGATATAGGCTACAATAAGCAGGAAGGCAGGTTTTTAAGGGGCAGGGGTGATGCTACTATCGCGACAGATACATTTTCATGGGCAATAGCCGCTATTGGACCAGCTACGCTTTCTACTAATGACATGAATCCCGATGGGATAATGGAATTCGCGGAGAAAGAATGCAGGGTAGAGGCCAAATTCTACAGGCCTGAGGGCAGGGCTGTAGAGGTTACAGGGTTTGATTTCGCCAAGGCGCAA
Organism: uncultured Planctomycetia bacterium; assembly: GCA_964523875.1. GTDB lineage: Bacteria > Omnitrophota > Gorgyraeia > JABMRG01 > JABMRG01 > JAUVHV01. The sequence continues at coordinate 14,552 of CAZGAS010000019.1, forward strand.
AACATAGGCCGCGGAGGCATTATATCAACAGAATGGACAGCGCAGATGGTTGTCGCGTTTCGAATTATGTCAGAGTATTACATGGAGAAAGGTAATCTGGAGAAAGGGAATATATATAAATCTAAAGCGGAGTATTATCTTTCCCAGCTTGGTAAGATGGTAGTATCTTCGCCGTCACCTACAGGCCAGGGAGAGGGCTGCCTCCCTTATGCTTCTATGGATAATGTTGAGACAGGCCATGGCTGGCGGGTAGCGAAAGGAAGGCGCACAGGTTCAGTAGCGGGCACCGCATATTATATATTCGCGTACGAGGATTATAACCCATTAAAATTCTAGAAGCCTTCAAAAACCGAAACAGCTCTCACATTCCACTAATAAACCTTGAAAAATTCTCTTATTTCTGATATTATACAAAAAATCTTGATAGGATAAAGATGAAAAAAATACCAGCGTATTATCTTAATAAAGACGGCGAATTTGTAATTGATAATTACAATCTCGCCAAGCCTTTCTCCAGCTTTTTTCCCGGCATAGCAGGCCCATGGGGCGTACCTATATGGGCGTTTTATGTTAATCGCGGCCAGGCCATCGCGTCATTTGGTATTAAGGATAAAGACCACCCTATAATGGAATTCCAGCCCGCTAATAAATCATACTACCTTACGCCTCTGGTGGGTTTTCGTACATTCATAAAATTAAAAACAGGTAAAAAGTCTATCCTTTATGACGCTTTTTCAACCAGCCTGCATTCAGCTAATTTTGATACAGACAACAGTATGATTATTCGGCCTGATGGGCTTAGGCTTAAAGAGATAAACCATACATTGGGCATTGAAGTTACAATAGATTATTTCTCAATTCCTAAGGATAACTACGGCGCCTTAGCGAGAAAAGTGACCATAAAAAACACGTCCAAGCGAAAAAAAGCGCTTGAGATATTAGATGGCATGCCGCAGATCCAGCCTTATGGGACGAATAATATGTTCCTTAAACAGATGTCGCGTACTATAGAGGCATGGATGATGGTTGAGAATCATAATAATGGCATACCATTTGTGCGTTTAAAAGTCGATCCTGTTGATAGGCCGGAAGTCATACATATAAGGCAGGGAAACTTTTATCTTTCGTTTGATGATAAGGGCCTTGTTAAACCTGTCGTGGAAACAGAAAAAATATTTGGGATGCAGGAAGATTTTACCTACCCCAAGGCTTTTATAGAGGCAAAAAAATTCTCCTACCCGGAAAAACAGCATGTGAAATCAAAGACACCTTGCGCCCTCGCGTATAAGAGTATTAGCCTGAAACCAAAAGGAGAATACGGCCTTTACACGATTACAGGAAATATGAGCAGCCTGGATAAGCTGAAAGCGAATGCCAAGCGCATCTCCGATATCTCTTATTTTGAGAGTAAGAAGATTGAGAGCAAAGATACGATAGCGTCTCTTCAGAAAGCTGTATTTACTGCTTCTTCATCTGAGAGATTTGACCGTTATTGCGCGCAAAACTTTCTTGACAATATTATGCGCGGCGGATTTCCTATATCTGTTGAGCATGCCTCCGGTAAAACAAACCTGCATTTATATTCCCGCAAGCATGGTGACCTGGAGAGGGACTATAATATGTTTTTAATAGAGCCTACGTATTTCTCGCAGGGAAACGGCAACTACCGGGACATAAACCAGAATAGGCGTTGTGATGTATGGTTTAACCCGGGTATCAGGTACGAGAGTGTTTTAAACTTCTTTTCTTTGTTGCAGACAGATGGTTATAATCCCCTTGTTGTTAAGCCGGACCGTTTCAGGTTCAATCAGGATTTTAATTGCTTAAGCTGTTTCTTTGACCAATACAACATGAGAAAGACAAAAAAGTTCCTGAAAAAAGATTTTACACCAGGAGAGTTATTCCTGTTTATAGAACAGAATAACATAACCTTGATATCCAGCAAGTCGGAACTTATTAAGGTTGTCCTCGAGAACTCTACTAAATACGTTCAGGCCACCCATGGCGAAGGCTTCTGGATAGACCACTGGCATTATTGCCTTGATATGCTGGAGAGTTACATAGCGCTCTTCCCGGAGGATTTAAACAATATCCTACTTGAGAGAAAAGATTGCACCTTCTATGATAATACGCATGTTGTGCGCCCAAGAAACAAAAAGTACATTCTTGAGAATAATTATGTACGCCAGTTTAAAAGTGTGGCGGAAGATAGTGATAAGGCCGCGTTGTTTGCCCAAAGAAAGGCGTTTAAGAACCTGTCAAGGACAGCCAATGGTTTAGGCGATGTGTACAAGACAAGTTTAATTGTAAAGATGCTTGTCGTGATCGCTAATAAGTTCGCGAATCTTGACCCCTTCAGCGTAGGCATCGAGATGGAAGCGGATAAGCCTAATTGGTATGATAGCTTAAACGGGCTCCCGGGGCTTTTAGGTTCTTCTACCTGCGAAACATTTGAACTAAAGCGATGGATACTGTTTTTAAAATCCAGTATAGACAAGCTGGCTCTTGACAGCAAATACTCTATACAATTACCTATGGAGGCATACAATCTTTTAACGGGGTTGGAAAGAGCGTGCAAGCGGGATTTTGATGATTATATATTCTGGGACAAGCGCCATACCTTAAAGGAGAAGTACCGCGCTAAGACTCTCTTTGGTTTTAAGGGGACTGAGGCGCATATCAATATCAAGGCCCTGAAGTCTATGCTGAAAGGTTTTCTTAAAAAGATAGACTCGGGTTTACATAAAGCGTATGACAAAGAGACAGGGCTCTATTATTCCTATTTCATAAATGAAGCGGTTGGGTACAAAAGGATATCAAAGGGCGGGTATGCCAGGTATGTCAAGGTAACAAAGTTCAGGCAGAAGGCCCTACCCCTATTTTTAGAGGGCATGGTACACGCGTTCAGGGTTGGCGCTGCGCCATCTGTTTTAGCGGGTTACTATGATTCGGTGCGCAAAAGCCGGTTATTTGATAAGGATCTTAAGATGTATAAGGTATGTGCCCCGTTAGAGGGCATGCCTGAAGAGATAGGCAGGGCGCGTATATTTACTCCCGGATGGCTTGAGAATGAATCTATATGGCTGCACATGGAATATAAATATATGCTGGAACTCTTAAAATCAGGACTGTACAAACAGTTCTACAAGGATTTTAAAAATGTCTTTGTGCCGTTTTTAGACCCCGCGCAATATGGCAGAAGTATTCTGGAAAATTCCTCGTTTATAGCGTCGAGTGTCTTTTCAAAGAAAGAACAGCGCGGCAACGGGTTTGTCGCGCGCCTTAGCGGCTCAACAGCGGAATTTATACATATATGGCTTATAATGTGCGGGGGCAAAAGGCCTTTTTATCTTGATAAGGATAACAAGCTCTGTGCTGAACTAAAACCTATTCTACCTGGCTGGCTTTTTACTGAAAAGAAGACAGAGGGCCTTGAAAAGAATACATTCTCTTTCATGTTCCTTAATAAAACCTTAGTAGTCTATCACAATAAGAAAAGAAGGAATACTTTTGGAGCCAACTCCGCG
>CAZGAS010000019.1:18178-20426 GCA_964523875.1 uncultured Planctomycetia bacterium
GTATTTTAGGCTTGATTATCACGGGCAATTGTGATATATATTAGGTTCAATATCAAATAATCTTAACGAAGAAATCAGGGGCTAAATGAGTCTAAAAAAATACGGCTATTTTTCAGAAGACGGAACAGAATTTATTGTTACCAATCCAATAACTCCTCGTCCATGGATAAATTATCTTACGAATGAAGACTATTGCGCTATTATCTCGCATAACGCCGGAGGGTATAGTTTTTACAAGGATTGCAGGAGCGATAGAATACTCCGCTGGGCGCCTTCAAACTGGCATTTTGATAGGCCTGGTCGTTATGTATACGTGAGAGATAAGGACACAAAGAAGTACTGGTCCGCGTCTTACCAGCCTATGCGTTTAAAACCGCAGTTTTATGAGTCCCGCCACGGGTTAGGCTACACGATAACCAATACTACTTACTATGGCATTAATATAGAGATAACATTTTTTGTGCCGGTTCACGATACATGTGAAGTATGGATGGTGAAGGTCACGAATACGACGGATAAGAAAAGGAACCTGGAGCTTTTTCCTTATGCTGAATGGCTGCTAGGAGATTACCATCAGGAGCTGCGCTATCGCAATATCATGAATCTCTATAACCGTGTTTGGTACGATAAGCTAAGCAAGGCAATATTAGCGAAGAAGACCGCCTTTTGGGGTGATATGCACATAAGGCCCTACCCTTATATAAACTTTTTAGCGTCAAGTCTTCCTGTTGCGGGTTTTGCCACGCAGAAGGATGCCTTTTTAGGCAGGACCAATACAGAGGAGGCGCCTGAGGCTGTTATAAAGGGTAATTTTACAAACTTTGGGATTACTTCAGGAGAAGACGCGATCGCTTGCTTAAGACACAACCTCTCGTTAAAGCCAAAGGCATCGAAAGAGTTTAGCATTGTTCTGGGCCAGACTGATAAAGATGACAACCTTTCAGCGCTATTAGCAAAGTATAAGAATATCAAGAAAACAAGGGCTGAGTTCGAGGCTGTTAAGGCGTTATGGAGTGATAGGGTGCTCAATAACATAGTTATCAAGACTCCGGATAAGGATTTTGATAGGATGATGAATATCTGGGTAAAATACCAGGTATATATCTGCAATTTTTGGTCACGTTCACCAAGCTATTATCATGAAGGAGCGGGTGGAAGAGGTTTTCGCGATTCATGCCAGGACGCGGAAAGTATCATGTCAATAGATGTCGCGCATGCTAAAAAGAAGATAAGGCGCATAGTCTCTCTTGTCAGAAAAGATGGCACCTGCGCTCCGGGTTTTTCCGATACAACAGGCCCCGCGAAACACCGCCCGAATAAAGACCACCCTGTATGGCTTACAATGACAGCAGCCGCGTATATAAAGGAGACAGGTGATAAAGAGATACTTCAGGAATACGCGCCCTATTTAAAAGATAACTGGATTAACGGCTGGGGTAAGGATGTAAATTATAAAGGTGGTATCTCTACTGACGGAGAGGGTACAATATTTGAGCATCTTGAGAAAAATCTTAGCTTTACATTTAATGATGTGGGTCCTAAGGGCCTGCCTCTCATAGGCCATGCTGATTGGAATGACGCTATTGACGCGGCGGGGATACGGCTTAAAGGCGAAAGCGTGTGGCTTGCTATGGCACTGGTAAGAAGCCTTAAGACATTGGCTGAACTTGCCATGCTGCTTGGCAAAAACCAAAAAGCGGATCAATTACTCCATAAAGCCAGCACAATGAGTGACAGGATAAATGATATAGCATGGGATGGCAACTGGTATGTAAGAGGCTTTACTGATGAAAGGAATGTTTACGGTTCAAGTAAAAACAAAGAAGGCAAGATATATATTAACGCGCAGAGTTGGTCAATACTGTCAGGGGTTGCCAATAAAGAGCGGCAGAACAAGCTGCTCAAGTCTGTTGATAAGCACCTTGACGGGCCTCATGGCATAGCGCTTTTTAGCCCTGCCTATTCAAAATGGGACAGCGGGTTAGGAAGAATAAGCATGTTCTCTGAAGGTACCAAGGAAAACGCCGCTGTATTTTGTCATGCAGTAACATTTCAGGCTGTAGCGGAATGCATAGCAGGCCGGGGCACAAAGGCATATGAAGCGATGAAGAAGATAATGCCTAATTGCCAGAAAAATTACGACCTATACAAGACAGAACCTTATGTTTACGCGGAATATCTGGTAGGCCCGGAACATCCCTACCTATATGGTGAAGGCGCGTTTACATGGATAACAGGTAACGCGGGA
>CAZGAS010000020.1:0-18844 GCA_964523875.1 uncultured Planctomycetia bacterium
TATAGGTTGCGTTGGCTTAAAAACCTAGTCAAGGTGTTATGCTAACAAGGGTTTTCATTTTTTGCTTGCATATATCCTATTTTTCCATATAATAGTCTTAACTTTCCTTAATTAACAATAAACAATTAATATAACCGAAAGGAGTGCAGATAGTGGCATTTATAACATCTAAGGGTTTGTTTGAGAAAGCTTTAAAAGAAGGATACGCAGTAGGCGCGTTTAATGTGAACAATATGGAGATAGTTCAAGGTATAACAGAGGCGGCAAAAGAAAAGAACGCGCCATTTATTCTCCAGGTCTCCGCCGGAGCTCGCAAATACGCAAAACACGCTTATCTGGTTCATCTTATCCAGGCTGCTATGGAAGATACGGCGCTTGATATTGTACTCCACCTTGATCACGGAGAAGACTTTGAGATATGCAAGGCCTGTATTGATGGTGGATTTACTTCAGTTATGATAGACGGCTCACAACATCCGCTTAAGGAGAACATACGCCTTACTAAAGAGGTTGTAGATTACGCTCACTCAAAAGGTGTTGTAGTGGAAGCAGAGCTTGGCCGCTTAAAAGGCGTTGAGGATAACGTCTCTGTCTCTGAGAAGGAGGCCATTCTTACAGATCCGGATGAAGCTGTTGAGCTTGTAAAAGAGTCAGGATGTGATTCCTTAGCTATCGCTATAGGCACAAGCCACGGTGCTTATAAATTTAGCGGAGAGCCGAAACTGTATTTTGACAGGTTAAAAGAGATACAGGATAAACTCCCGGGTTTTCCATTGGTGCTGCATGGCGCTTCAAGTGTTCTGCCTGAATTGGTTAAGATATGTAATGAGCATGGTGGAAAACTCCCAGGTGCGAGGGGTGTCCCTGAAGACGCTATAAGTAAAGCAGCAGGGATGAATGTCTGCAAGGTCAATATAGACACAGACCTCAGGCTAGCTATGACAGCTACAATAAGAGAGGAATTTGATAAAAATCCTGAAAACTTTGACCCCCGCAAATACCTAGCCCCAGCACGAAAAGCGATAAAAGGTGTTGTTAGTCACAAACTTGATATCCTTGGCTGTGTAGATAAAGCATAAAATATGACTAGCGCTTATATCTCCAAACATATAGAGGATACCTATATTGAGATGATACTCAGGTTTGCCATTGCCGCTGAGTATAAGGATAATGAGATAGGTTGCCATATTATACGGGTAAGTGATTATTCTATGGCGATAGCGAGGGCGTTGAACTTTTCACCGAAAAAACTAAAGATTATAAGATTTGCTTCTATTATGCATGATATAGGAAAGATCGGCATACCCAGTGCTATATTGCATAAAAAAGATTTTACAGCCAAGGATTACGATAAGATAAAAGAACACACCAAGATTGGCGGCAGGATATTCTCAGGTTCTTTATCGCCGATATTGAAGGTAGCAGGTGAGATCGCGCTTTATCACCATGAATGGTATGATGGAAGCGGTTATCCTCTCGGGCTTAAGGCAAGGAAGATACCGCTTTACGCGAGAATAGTAACCTTAGCAGATGCCTTTGACGCGATAGTATCTGAGAGGTCGTATAAAAAATCTGAAACCATAGACAAGGCAATAGAGGCAATAATAAGACGCAAAGGGACCCAGTTTGATCCTGGTATTGTAGACGCTTTCCTGAAGGCTATTTCCTCAATTAAAGAGATATTAAAGGCTAACCATACAATCGATGATTTCTTAAAAGAGAATAAAAGATTTCTGAGAAAGGTTTAGGAGCTAAGTGGTATGAGCAGAGAACTTGTATTTGGAATATTCGGAGGCTTGGGGTTATTTATCTATGGTATACACCTTATGGGTGATGGCCTGCAGAGAGTAGCAGGGGATAGGTTTCGCAATATTCTAAAGATGCTCACCTCAACCGCTTTTAAGGGGTTAATAGTTGGGGCGGGAATAACCGCTCTGGTGCAGAGTTCAAGCGCTACAACAGTTATGGTAATCGGCTTTGTAAATGCCGGCTTAATGACGCTTGTGCAATCTCTCGGTGTTATATTTGGTGCTAATATCGGTACTACAATAACAGCGCAGATTATAGCTTTCAAGCTTACGGATTTTGCCTTACCTATCATAGGTGTTGGCATGGTCATGAATGTATTTGCTAAAAAAAGATTCTGGAAATTTTTAGGATTGTTTTTATTAGGGTTTGGCATCCTCTTTTTAGGGTTAAAGATTATGACAAGCGACTTAAAGCTTTTTTCCCAAAACCCGGTAGTGATAAACGCGTTCATAGCTATTAACGATAAGGTCTTTTATGGGGTATTAGTCGGTGCCGCTGTAACAGGCATTATACAGAGCTCGAGCGCTACAACAGGTATAGTCTTGGGCCTTGTCTCAATTAACCTGCTCAGCATCCAGGGCGCGATACCTATTATTCTTGGTGCGAATATTGGAACCTGTGTTACTGTAATGCTAGCGTCTATAGGGGCGAATATAACCGCGAGACGCACGGCAGTGGCACATCTCTTATTCAATGTCATTGGTACAGTGATATTTTTGGTAATCTTAAAGCCTTTTACCCGTCTTGTAACTATTACATCTTCCTCGACAATACGCCAATGCGCAAACGCGCATACCCTGTTTAATGTTACAAATGCCCTGATATTCCTGCCCTTTGCTGGTTTATACGCAAGATTGATAGAGAAGATAGTTCCTGGTGAGGTGTTTTTGATAGAGACAGGCCCTAAATACTTGGAGAAGCACCTGATAAATACGCCTGTCTTTGCTCTAGATGCTGCTACAAAAGAGATAGTAGTTATGGCTGACCACGCGAAAGAAATGGTTGCTGAGGCCGCGGATGGATTTTTGAATAATAATGAAAAAGCGTTAAAAAATCTGCCAATAAGAGAAGAGGCGCTAGATAGCCTGCAGGAGGCTATTACAAACTATCTTATGTCCCTTACCCAGCGCGATCTCAGTGAAGAAGAATCACGAAGAATACCAGCCCTGCTTCATTCTGTAAATGATATAGAAAGGATAGGGGACCATTCAGAGAATTTAATGGAACTCGCGATAAGGAAGATAGAGGAGAAACTTCCATTCAGCAAAGATGCGCTGGATGAGATTATACTTATGCTTGATAAGATAAATAGCATGCTAGATGGCGCCATAACAGCCCTTACTACAAATTCAGTCAAAGACGCGGAAAAGGTCTTATCTACGGAGAATGAGGTAGATGAGCTTACCGAGAAGTTGAGGCAGAATCATATAGATAGGCTTGGCAAGCGAACGTGCAATGTGCGCTCAGGCATAGTCTTTCTTGATATGATAAGTAATCTGGAAAAGATAGGCGACCATATTACCAATGTTGCCCAGGCAGTAATAGGCAGGCTTCAATGGGATGCATCGGTATAGTAGCACTGTTAGAGGGAGTTTTTCGCATGGAATGCAGGATAAGTCAGAATAAAAAAATATGTAATTGAAGTTATGAGCCATGCAGTAGGGAGGGTATATGCTGTGAATGCATAGCGCACCACAGGAAGAATAACGAGCTTCCTGCCTGTTATTTCTCCGATGATGTTGAAAAGACCTATGACCGCAGTATTGAGAATTTTATAAGAAATTATAAGGGTTAGGGATGCTCAAAACAATTTTAACGGAATTAAGGGCACATGCACCATTTACCATATTTGGAGCTGTAAGTGGTATTGCTCTTATGTGGGCATTCAGGAATATGCCTGAAGCAATGGCGCACAGGGCCTTTTATATCTTTCACCCTCTTCACGTTGTATTGAGCGCCCTTGTGACATCTTCTATGTACCAACGCTATAAATGTGCTGACTCGCGTTTTAGATGCAATATATACATCCTACTTCTGATAGGATATTTTGGTTCTGTTGGCATAGCTACTCTTAGTGATTCAATCATACCTTTTATAGGGGAGACGCTTCTTGGCCTGCCAAACCGCCGGATGCATATAGGTTTTATTGAAGAATGGTACCTGATCAACCCCGCCGCTATCATAGGTGTTGTCATAGGATATTTCTGGCCAAGCACTAAATTTCCGCATTCAGGTCATGTTATTCTAAGCACATGGGCATCTCTGTTTCATGTGATTATGGCCCTAGGTGGAGTAATCTACTGGTATACTTATCTTGTCATCTGCATATTTTTATTTATTGCTGTATGGTTGCCATGTTGTATAAGTGATATTGTATTTCCACTTCTCTTTGTAAGCAAGAAGGATAGAAAAACAGCTTGCCCGCATTGCAATTGATCCCGGTGTTATGACTAAAAAATATTCCACATATTTAAAAGAGCGCTTTGGCGCGCGTGTTCACAAGGTAAGCGTGGATGCTGGTTTTTCCTGCCCGAACAGGGATGGAAGCCTGAGTAAAGATGGATGTATCTATTGTGACAACAGGTCTTTCAGCTTTCAAAACAGGAACCAGGCCAAGCCTTCTTTAGCGGCGCAGATAGAGCAAGGCATAGAAGCGATGAGAAGAAGGTTCAAGGCAGAGAAGTTTATTGTATATTTTCAGGCATATACTAATACCTACGCGTCAATAGATGAGCTGAGACAGAGATATGATACAGTAAAACAATTTAAGGATGTTGTAGGTATCTCTATCGCTACAAGGCCGGATTGCGTAGATAAGAATATACTGGAGTTTATAGCGGGTTACGCAGGTGGTTATGAAGTATGGCTCGAGTATGGCCTGCAGAGTATCCATGAGAGCACCCTTAAGATTATTAACAGGGGCCATAGTTATCAAGATTTCCTGAAAGCTGTTGAGATGACGCGCGAATATAACATGAAGATATGCGCTCATATTATATTAGGGCTTCCCCATGAAACAGAAGGCATGATGTTGGATACGGCTAAAGAGCTGTGCAGGCTGAAGATAGACGGTATAAAGATACACCCCTTGCATATTATCAAGGGAACTGACTTAGAAAGAATGTATTTACAGGGCTTATATACGCCGTTTCCGTTACACAGCTATAAAAAGCTGTTATCAGGGTTTGCCAACTGCCTGTGGCAGGATACTCTGATTCAGGGAACCGGCGCCTATTGCCCAAGGGATATGCTGGTATTACCAGATAGCCTACAAGAGGCTAATATGCTAGGCAGGGCGCTTATAGCATAGCAATATTTCAATCTCCAATACGTTGTAAAGTAGCGTGCGAAGTGCCTGTTTTATAGCAAGTTTTTAATCTTTACTAATTATTATACATTATGTTATAATAATTTTTCTTAAACCCCATATTACTGATCATGGAACAGACAGGATTAAAACAGACCCCTTTATTCCAGATGCACAAGCGTTTAGGCGCGAAGTTCGCCCCTTTTGGCGGGTGGCTTATGCCCATACAATATGATGGGATTATAGCGGAGCATAACTGGACCCGCCAATCAGCATCTCTCTTTGATATATGCCATATGGGGGAATTTCTTGTTTCTGGTGGCCTCTCAGGCAGTGGGTTAGAGAAGATAGCCACATTTAATGTTTCAACTATACCGCAGGGGAGTTGCAGATATGGGTTTATGCTTAATGATAATGGCGGAATAATAGATGACCTTATCATATACAGGCTCGAAGAGAAAAAGTATATGATTGTTGTCAACGCGGCAACAAGGGGTAAGGACTTTGAACACATTAAAAAGAACCTATCATCAGGTGCTACCTTAGAGGACATTTCAGATAATACCGCAAAGCTTGATTTGCAAGGGCCCTTATCGCAGGATCTTTTGACAAGCTTTCTTGGCCCGGATATATTAGGCTTGAAATATTATCATTTTATTGAGATGACGATATTAAACAAACAGGCTATCGTTAGCCGTACAGGTTATACAGGCGAGCTTGGATTTGAGATTTATATAGACGCGGATAGCGTGCCAAAGATGTGGGAAACACTTCTTAAAAATGAGAAGGTAAAGCCAGCGGGCCTTGGCGCCAGGGATACACTGCGCCTTGAGATGGGGCTTCCTTTATACGGACAGGATCTAGATGAAGAGACAACGCCCCTGGAGGCAGGTTTTGACAGATTTATAGATTTTAACAAGGATTTTATTGGAAAAGATATCCTTTTAAAGCAGAGAGAACAGGGCCTTGCTAAACGGCTTATATTATTTATTTCAGATACAAGACGCAGTCCACGCCATAATGACAAGATTATAGTTGAAAAAAAAGATGTAGGCGCGGTAACAAGCGGGTCATTTTCACCAAGCTTAGGTAAGGGCATAGGTATGGGTTATGTAGAGAATGGCTATGACTGGCTTGGTTCAAAGATTGTAGTAAAGAATGAGAGGACGGAGCTTTTGGCTCAGATAACAGATAAACCATTTTACAAGTCAGGGAGCGCGCGAAAATGAATATACAGGAAGGGTTATTGTACACAAAGGAACATGAATGGGTCAGGATAGAGGCAGATACAGCGATAATGGGTATAACTGATTACGCGCAGAATGCTTTGGGTGATATTACGTTTGTTGAACTTCCTGCGGAAGGTTCTGAGGTAGAACAGTCAAAAATGCTCGCGACCGTAGAATCTGTTAAGGCAGCCTCGGATGTGTACGCGCCGTTATCAGGCAGTATTAATAAAATAAATCAGGATATAATCGATTCACCGGAACTTGTCAACCAATCGCCTTATGAGAAGGGGTGGTTTGTCTCTATTAGTATAAAAGATGAAAAAGAGAAGAGCAAGTTCCTGAATGCTTCGGATTATAAAGTTTACGTAGAAGGGCTCGTTTAAGTGACTTATATTCCTCACACAAAAGAAGAGACAAAAGAGATGCTAGATGCCATAGGTGTCGCCTCTATTGAAGAGCTTTTTAAGGATATAGACCCTGGCCTGAGAGCTAAGTCTTTTAACATACCCAAGGGCCAGTCAGAGTCTGAAGTTATCAGGCACATGCAGGAGCTCGCGTCAAAGAACGCGACATATCTTACCAATTTTATCGGCGCTGGTTTTTACGATCATTATATCCCGGCTGCTGTAGACGCTATTACCGGCAGGTCTGAATTTTATACAGCCTACACACCTTATCAGTCTGAATCCTCACAAGGCTGGCTCCAGTCTATCTATGAATATCAGAGCGCTATATGCGAGCTTATGCAGTTGGATTACGCTAACGCGTCATTGTATGACGGAGGCACAGCCTTGTATGAAGCGGCTATGATGGCTATAAGGGTTACAGGCAGAAATAAGATAATTATGGATAGTGGTGTAAGCCTTATCTACAGGACGATGCTTTATACATATACATCTAATCTTAATATAGAGTTTGTAGAGACACCTGTTGTTCACGGCCAGAGTTCGCGGGAGGAAATATATAAGCATCTTGATGAAAAAACAGCGGCTGTAATAGTTCAGAACCCTAATTTTTTTGGAGCTATTGATGATCATTCAGATGTTATAAAAAAGGCCCATTCATTAGGTGTGTTAGCGATAATGAGCGCGTATCCTTTATCATTAGGTCTTTTGAAAACTCCCGGTGAGATGGATGTTGATATTGCTACAGGAGAAGGCCAAAGTTTAGGTATACCGCTCTCTTTTGGTGGGCCCTATCTCGGGTTTATGGCATGCAAAAAAGATTTTATCAGAAAGATGCCGGGAAGAATTGTTGGCGCTACAACCGATAAAGACAAAAAGAGAGGCTTTGTCTTGACACTTCAGGCGAGAGAGCAGCATATAAGGCGGGAAAGAGCAACATCAAATATATGTTCAAATGAGGCATTATGTGCTTTAAGGGCCTCGGTCTATGTTTCACTTTTAGGCAAAGAGGGCATGGTTGATGTCGCGAAACTCAATCATCGTAAGAGCGAATTCGCCAAGGATATACTTGGCAGGATATCAGGTGTAGAGGTAAAAAGGAGTTCACCTACATTCAACGAGTTTACGCTTGTACTTAATAAGAACACAGATGTTGTCGTACAGAAGATGATAGATAAAGGCTTTGCCGCGGGTTTTCCTTTGGGCAGGTTTTATAAAGGAATGAACCATTACCTTCTTGTTGCCGTTACAGAGAAGAGAACAAAAGAAGAGATAGAAAAGTTCGCGGAAACCCTGGAAAAAGTCCTATGCGATTAATATATGAAAAGAGCATAAAGGGGAGAAAGGGTTTTAAGTTGCCCCAGCCGGATATTCCTGGACAGGATGAGATCCCTGTTCAGTATTGCCGAAAGTGTGCGGCTAATCTTCCTGAGGTATCGGAATTGGATGTAGTGCGCCATTTCACCAGTCTTTCACAGATGAACTTTTCAGTGGATAGTAATTTTTATCCACTAGGAAGCTGCACAATGAAATACAATCCAAAGTTTACAGAGAAGATAGTAAACATTGAGGGGTTCCTGGAGCTTCATCCTTTGGTTCCCCAGCTTTTAGGCGGAGGAAGGCTTGCCCAAGGGGCATTGGAGATAATATACAATATAGAACAGCTTCTCTGTGAGATTACAGGCATGGAGGCGTTTACCATGCAGCCATTAGCAGGTGCCCATGGTGAACTTACAGGGGTTATGCTTATCGCGGCGTATCATAAGAATAAAGGTGCCCGCAGAAAGCATATTATAGTGCCTGATTCCTCACACGGCACTAATCCCGCGAGCGCGGCTATAGCTGGATATGATGTTATACTTATAAAGACCGGTAAAGACGGTTGCATGGATATAAAAGAGTTCAAGCAAAAGCTTAGCGAAGATACAGCCGCTGTTATGCTAACATGCCCTAATACGCTTGGTATATTTAATACCAGGATAAAGGAAATTACAGACCTTGCACATTCTGTAGGCGCGCTTGTTTATTATGATGGGGCTAATTTAAACGCTATCATGGGAAAATGCCGTCCAGGAGATATTGGTTTTGATATCGTACATCTTAATCTACACAAGACATTCGCGACTCCTCATGGTGGTGGAGGCCCCGGATCGGGCCCTGTAGGGGTTAGCAAGAGTGTTGTTGAGTTTTTGCCTGTGTCAAGAGTCATGAAGCGCCCCGGAGGCGCGTTTTATCTTAATTACAATAATAAAGAATCAATAGGTTACATTGCCCCGTTTTATGGAAATTTTGCAGTCATACTGAAGGCGTATGTATATATTCTTGTGCTGGGTAGAGAGGGCCTTATAAGGGTTAGTGAATACGCTGTCTTAAACGCGAATTATATATTATCTCGCCTTAAAAATTATTACGAGCCGGCCTTTAGCAGGAGGTGTATGCATGAGTGTGTCTTTTCCGCTTTTGCGCAAGTAAAAAAGGGTGTTCACGCGCTGGATATAGCAAAATATCTTATTGACAAAGGCTTTCACCCGCCTACGATATATTTTCCACTTATCGTGAAAGAGGCCATGATGATAGAACCCACTGAAACAGAATCAAAAGAGACGATAGATGGGTTTATAGATGTTATGATAGAGGCCGCGAGACTTGCGGATGCTGACCCAGATAAGCTTACAACCGCACCGCAGACCATGCCTGTTAAGCGCCTTGATGAGACAAAGGCAGCGCGCGATTTAAACCTTCGCTGGAAACCAGTATAGACCAGCGCAGAAATAGGTTTTTATGAAGAGATGGAGAGTAATAGATACTGGTTATCTTGATTGCTATTCCAATATGGCTATTGATGAAGCCCTGTTGGAGGTATATGAGCCCTCTATCGAGTTACCTGTATTAAGGCTATACGGTTGGAAGCCACAGGCATTCTCAATCGGCTATTTCCAGAATCCTAAGGATGAGCTTAACCTGGATAGATGCAGGTCCGAGGGGATAAATTTCGCGCGTAGGATAACAGGTGGGGGCGTGATCTTTCATAAGAACGAGCTTACCTACAGCATAGTCTGTTCAAAGGGCGATTTAGGGTTTTCCACCTTTTCTAAAGAGGCATACAGGACGCTTTGTTCATTTATAATCAAAGCATATCAAAACCTGGGCCTTAAGGCAGAGTATTCTCTGCAGGAGACTACAAGGCATAGTAATAGCTGGTTCTGTTTTTCAGAGAGGGAAAAATATGATATACTGGTAAACGGGAAAAAGATAGGCGGTAATGCCCAGAGGCGAAAAAAAGAGATAATATTCCAACATGGTTCTATACCTCTTAGTTCTGACCTAAATCAGGCCATCTCGTTACTGCGGAATGAGTTGAATATTGATAAGACAAAGATTATCTCTCTGGGACAGGCCCTGGGAAGGGATATATCATATAATAGAGTAAAAAGCCTGCTTATTGAATCTTTCCAACAGGTTTTTAGCGTAGATATTGTAGAGAAGGGACTGAGTCAAAGAGAGACAAGCCACTACAATATTTTATTAAACGAAAAATATGCAACAAAAGAATGGAACCTATATAGAGATGTTGGTCGCTCAAAAGCCCACGTGGCTTAACAAGAAGATAAACCTGTCAGACTGTCATAATATGCAGGGGCTCCTAAGAGGTTTTAGCCTGCATACTGTCTGTGAAGAAGCGGCATGTCCTAATATATCAGAATGTTTTAAAAAAGGTACAGCGGCCTTTATGATCCTTGGGCGAAACTGTACAAGGGGTTGCAAGTTTTGTAATATTGGCCATGGAAATCCCGATCCTATTGATAATTCTGAAGCCAAGCAGGTCGCGAAGGCAATACTGCGTTTGGGCCTGCGCCATGTGGTAGTTACAAGTGTTACTCGTGATGACCTACAAGATGGGGGTGCCCAACAATTCGCGGATACTGTCTTAGCTATCCGCAGGGCTTGTGGAAATGTTACTATTGAGGTTCTTATACCGGATTTTAACGCTCGAAGGGCTTCTATTCAAACGGTAGTAGATTCAGTACCCGATATTATAAACCATAACCTGGAGACTGTGCCAAGGTTATATTCCGAAGTCAGACCAGAGGCTAATTACCACCGCTCTATAGGCGTGTTAAAGAGTGCTAAGGAAATCTCCAGCGGCGGTATTAACACAAAGAGCGGCATTATGGTCGGCCTTGGCGAGAAGGAGAGTGAGGTCTTAGGCCTTTTTCAGGATCTGAGAAGAGCTGAATGCGATTTCTTAAGTATAGGCCAATATCTAGCCCCGAGCAAGGGCCACTATCCTGTTAAAGAATATATAAGGCCTGAACTATTTGATTATTACAAACAAAAGGCCCAAGAGGCGGGTTTCCGATTTGTGGCAAGCGCTCCCTATGTGAGAAGCTCTTACCTGGCAGAAGAATACATAAATGGAGAAGAACAATGAAAGTAGTAGTAACCGGCGGTGCGGGTTTTATAGGCAGTGCCTTGGTTTGGAAGCTTAATCAGCAGGGGATAGATGATATTATTATTGTGGATGTAGGCGAGGAAAGAGAAGGCATAGATAACCTTAAAGGCAAGAAGATTACAGATTATATCGAGCGTGATAAGTTCCTCGAGCAAGCCAAAGACGATACCCTTGATATATCTATAGATATGATAGTACATTTAGGGGCTTGCGCGGATACAACAGAGACTGATATAGAATATCTTACAAAAAATAATTACCTATATTCAAAAGAACTCGCCCTGTGGTCGCTTAAGCATGATAAGCGCTTCTTGTATGCTAGCAGTGCCTCAACATATGGTTCAGGACAACTAGGTTATTCTGATGAGGATGAGCTTGCCCCACGTCTTATGCCTTTGAATGAATACGGCAGGTCCAAGCAGAACTTTGATTTGTGGGTCCTGAAGAATGGATTACAGGAAAAATGCACGGGTTTTAAATTTTTCAATGTGTATGGGCCGAATGAATATCACAAGGCTGATATGCGTAGTATGGTAAATAAGGGTTATCACCAGATAAAAGAGACAGGTAAGATAAGGCTATTTAAGTCTCATAAACAAGGATATGGTGATGGAGGGCAGAAGAGAGATTTTATATACATAAAAGACGCGCTTGAGATAGTATGGTACTTTATTAGTAACACAGGTAAAAAAGGAATATTTAATATTGGGACTGCTCATGCCCACACGTGGAACGAGCTTGCCGGCGCGCTGTTCGCGGCGCTTAAGATGAAGCCGAATGTAGAATATTTTGATATGCCGAAAAATATACAGGGGCATTACCAATATTTTACGCAAGCGGATCTCTCGAAGTTGAGAAGAGCAGGTTGTGATTATAAATTGACGGATATCAATGAGGCTGTTAAAGATTACGTCAAGTATTTAAATAAAGGTGAGTATCTGTAAAATAGCCTCAAGAACGGTTCTCAAGCACGGATACCCGTGATTGAGAACCGTTCTTGCTATTAGTGACTGGTTATTAGGGACAGCTACTAATTAAGGTAATTAGTAGCTGTCCCTAATAACCTCTAATAACCTCTAATAACCTAATAACCTAACTCCAACTTAGATTCTTCGGATACTTTGTATTCTCAGGATATAATTTTTGCATATGATTTACTCTCACTATGTCCGCGTGAATTATGCAAAAATAATACTTGACAAAAAATAGCGGATATAGTATACTTACACACTATGAAGATAAGTTCTAGGTTAGATTACGCGCTTTCATGCGCTATAGTTCTGGCAAGTATGTATAAAAAGGAGAGGCCTATTCCTGTTGCATTTATCGCCGCGAAAGAGAAGCTTGCTTATGACTATGTAGAGCAGCTTCTCGGCGCGCTTAAAAGAGATAACATAGTAAAAAGTGTCAGAGGATCAAAGGGAGGATATATACTTGCAGCCCCTCCGTCAAAAATAATGGCAAGGGATATAGTTGTTGCTATAGAGAAAAAGGTTTTAAAACTTGTATGTGATCGCAAAAAGGCGAGAAGAAAAGAGTGCGTGCATTTTAGTGATTGTAAGGTTAGGGGTTTCTGGATAGGCCTGCGAGATATTATGGATACGTATTTTAATAGTTATACCTTAAAGGACCTGCTCGAGTTGAGAAAAAAAGAGAAGGGCTTTATAGATGAAAAGTAGAAGAGTATATTTAGATAATAATGCTACGACCCCGCTGCACCCTGATGTAAAAAGGGCTCTTAGCGAGGCTTTTGACATCTTTGGCAATGCCTCAAGCCTGCATAGTTTTGGCAGAGAGGCAAAAGTAGCCCTTGATAGCGCGCGTAACCGGATAGCAACGTTTATAAATGCCCAGGATGATGAGGTTATATTTGCAGGAAGTGGTTCAGAGGCGAATAATACTGTCTTAAATATGATATCATGCTGTTCCGCGATATGTGATACTAAATGTAAAGGCAGGCACCAGAGCATTATATCTAAAATAGAGCACCCCTGCATACTTGAAACATCAAAATGTGTACAACAAAAAGGCGTGTCAGTAGTACAGGTAGGTGTTGATGAATATGGTAAGATCGATATAGATGAGTTAAAAGAGAATATCTCTGATAATACTATGCTGGTCTCTATTATGATGGCTAATAATGAAATAGGTACAATACAGGATATGAAAACTATTGTAAAGCTCGCGCATGATAAAGGCGCGCTTTTCCATACAGATGCTGTTCAATCTGTAGGGAAGATCCCCGTTGATGTAAAAGAACTGGATGTTGATTTTTTATCGTTTTCAGCGCATAAGATATATGGGCCAAAGGGTATAGGTGCGTTATATGCTAAGAGTACTGCTCCATTTTGCCCGTTTATTACAGGTGGGCACCAGGAGAGAGGCCGCCGCGCAGGTACGGAAAATACCCTTGGTATTATAGGCATGGCTAGCGCTATAGCAGCGAGAGCTAAAGAGATGGGCCCTGAAGCAGAAAGGCTTGTTAGATTAAAACATAGATTAGGTGAGGCTATTAAGGCAGGTATACCTGACGCAAGCTTTAATGGTCATCCGAAAGATTCTTTACCGGGTACGCTAAATGTATCCTTTAGCGGTGCTGAAGGTGAGGCAATACTTCTTTATCTTGATATTGAAGGTATTGCTGTATCAACAGGTTCCGCGTGCGCGTCAGGCTTTTTAGATCCTTCACACGTATTACTCGCAACAGGAATAGGTCCTGAAAAAGCCCATGGCGCCATACGTTTTAGTCTTGGGCGCGAAACTACGGATAATGATATAGATTATGTCATGGAAAAGCTGTCTTCGGTAATTAGCAAGGTCAGGAATATGTCTTCAGCATATTCCAAAAAATAGGCAAAACAATGACAGAACCTTTAAAATGGGTATATACAGAAAAGGTTAAAGAACATTTTACAAATCCGAAGAATATATTAGAGGATGAGTCCTCGTATAAAGAAGACGGCAAAGGCCTTGTTGGCAATGTAAAGTGCGGTGACCAAATGCTCATGGTAATAAAAGTTGACAAGGAAAAGCAGGTAATAACAGATTGCAGATGGAAGACATACGGTTGCGCGAGTGCTATAGCGAGCACTTCTATGTTATCTGAGCATGCAAAGGGAATGAAGATAGAGGATGCTTATAAGCTTTCGCCAAAAGATATTGTAAAAGATTTAGGAGGCCTTCCTGAACATAAGATACACTGTTCTGTGCTTGGAGACAAGGCATTACGTGCCGCGATAGATGATTATTATAAGCGCAATGATCTGGAAAACCTGATAAAAAAGGAAGCCGCGTGTACTATATGTCAATGCATGAATGTTACGAATCATGAGATAGAGGAGGCCGTACTGGAAGGGGCAAGGACATATCAGCAGCTTCAGGAGAAGACTAAGATAGGCACTGTTTGCGGCCAATGCGAGAAAGAGGTTTCACGGCTTTTAGAAGAGTACAAGACAAGACATTTTAAACAGAAAGCGAGGTGATAGACATGTTTGTAAAGAAATGGATGCTTATGCTAGTTTCGTATTGCAAAGCAGGCTGCACTAGATAGTCCTGGGCATGACATTAAACTACCTCCAACATGTTTTATGATAGGAGTTTCTGAGATTCCTATCATAAAATAGGGAGACTACGCAAAATGCCGGTTCAAACTGCTAAAAGGAGTATAATGTGATAAGTGAAAATCTCGCGAAAAAGATGAATTATCAGGTAAATAGAGAGATATATTCAGGCTATCTATATTTTGGTATGGCCTCTTACGCGGATTTCATTGGCTTAAAGGGGTTTTCAAGCTGGTTTAATCGTCAATTCAAGGAAGAGTTGGAGCATGCTGACAAGATGCGTGAATACCTGAATAGGCAAGGCATACGGGTTATGATGGATGCTATTGAAGCGCCTGGCCAAGACTTTGGTTCAGCTCTTGAGCTTTTTGAGAAGACTCTTGCTCATGAGAAGAATGTAACAAAGATGATACACGAGCTTGTAGATATCGCGAGACAAGAGGGTGATAAAGAGACAGAGGATTTTTTAGGCTGGTTTGTTAAAGAGCAGACAGAGGAAGAGGCTACTCCAGCGGACATTATAAGCAAGATAGATAAAGCGGGCAGGGGTATAGAAGGTATCACGAAGATAGATAAAGAACTTTTAAACAGGAGATAGCTAACATGTTAAAAGAAAAGGTAGAAGCGGTATTAGATAAGATAAGGCCCTCATTACAGAATGACGAGGGTGATGTAGAACTAGTAGATGTGGATGAGGCAGGAGTTGTAAGAGTAAGGCTAAAAGGCGCGTGCGCGGGATGTCCTATGAGCCAGATGACACTCAAGCAAGGCATAGAGAGTACTCTAAAACAGGAGATACCTGAGGTAAAAGAAGTTGTATCTGCCTAGGTTGCTCTAAACATTATGCCAAAAGAGAATAAGTTTGTATGTACAGATTGTTTTAAGCTAAAGAGGTGCAAAGAGTCTTTTGTATCGTGGGTTTTCTTTTTCACGGCTATTATAGCTGTAATATCGATAAGAATAGTCAATGTATTTATGAATACCAATCCTACTCTGGCCAAGGCTTTCTGGTATACAGGCGTCATAGGATTTCTGATCTTCTTCGCTTATAAATTTCGATATGACAATATAGTCCGTAGAGAACTGGGAAAGAGCCAGCTAAGGAATAAACTTATTTCGAAAAAAGAACTTTCAGAACATGACTACGAGGTGTTGGGGACTATAATATGCAAACTCCTCTCAAGGAAAGATTCTATAAACTACTTTTGCATATTCTTTTTCTCGGGCTTGGCCTTAGCATTGGCAGTATATTTTGATTTTTTTAGATAAATATTCCAACAAAAGGTTACGTTATGAAAATTAAAGATGACTTAATATACTTTTTAATGAAACAGCATTACGCGATTATTTCTACTATGGATAAGAATGGCACTATACATAATTCCTGTAAAGGTATTGTTGATATAGATAAACAAGGCAAGGTATGCCTTTTAGACCTTTACAAGCAAAGAACATACCAGAATCTGGCGTTTAATCCTAATATTGCCTTGACCGTAGTCGATGAGCATCAATTTGAAGGTTATTCATTAAAAGGCAAGGCTCAGATCATATCAGGTGAAAGAATAACAGAAAAGACCATGAAGGCATGGGAGAAGAAAATAACAAGTAGGGTATCCCAGAGGATACTACGTAACATCAAAGGCAAAAAGGGCCATCCAAAACACCCGGAGACGCTTTTCCCGATGCCTAAATATGCCATTGAGATGGAGGTTGACAGTATTGTTGATCTTACACCCCGTGCGCTAAAGCAGCAAGTATTAAATGTTGATAAAAAAGGAGGATACATGAAAAGCATTAAAGGTACGCAGACTGAAAAGAATCTATTGGCATCGTTCGCGGGAGAGAGCCAGGCAAGGAATCGTTATACATATTTTGCGGGTGTCGCGAAAAAAGCCGGTTTTGAGCAGATAGCCGCGATATTTCTGGAGACTGCTGATAACGAGAAAGAGCACGCCAAGAGGTTTTTCAAATTCTTACAAGGCGGAGAGGTTGAGATCCAGGCAAGTTATCCCGCTGGTATCATAGGTGATACTCTCCAGAACCTTTTAGCCGCGGCGGAGGGTGAAAATTTGGAGTGGACCAAGCTGTATAAAGAGGCAGAGGAGACAGCGCGGGCAGAAGGCTTTGATGAGATAGCTGTACAGTTTAAAGAGATAGCTGAGGTAGAGGAAGAGCATGAGAAGCGTTACCGCAAACTCTTCAAAAATATAGAGGATAAGAAGGTATTTAAAAAGGACTCGGTTGTAAAATGGAAATGCCGTAATTGTGGTTATGTGCATGAAGGCGATGTAGCACCTAATGAATGCCCTGCATGCCATCACCCGCAGAGTTATTATGAACTGCTTTGCGAGAATTATTAAAACTTAAATAGGAGGTTTTCAGATGAATGGTGATGTATGTAAGGTATGCAAGTATATAGTTATTGATGGTAATGTACCGGAGCATTGCCCTGTCTGTGTTGCGGGAAAGAGTGCTTTTGAGGAAAACCACAGCGCTATAAAAGAACCTCAGGATTCCGCTAATCTTACGGATCTTGAAAAGAAGCATATACCGGTTATAAAAGTAGTAAAAAAATGCGGCCTTATTCCTAATGAATGTACAGATGTTCATGTAAAATTAGGAGAGATTAAGCACCCGATGGAAAATGCCCATTATATAATGCATATAGATTTTTATATTGATAAAAAGTTTGTAGCGCGCACGCAGCTTACCCCAGAAAAGCTTAACGCTGCGGCAGCGCTACATCTTAAACTCGGTGCAGGTAAGATAGGGGCCATAGCCTTATGTAATCAACATGGCGCCTGGTTTAATGAAGCCCAACTTTAAGACCGGATTATGATAATATTTGAGACAGAAGTTATTGCTGTAATCGACGCTGCTCCTGGGGTTAAAAGTTTTCGCCTGAAGACAGATAAGAATCTTTTGTTTAAGCCAGGCCAGTTTTTCTTTGTTGGCATAATGATAGACAATCAGGAGAGGACAAAGCATTTTTCATTTTCTAATTCACCCACTGAAAAAGGTTATATAGAGTTCACAAAACGCTTAACAGATAGCCCTTTTTCTAACGCGTTGGATAAACTCATTCCCGGCAATCGAGCTAAGATAAAGGCACCTTATGGTAACTTCACCTTTACAGATGGATATGAGAAGGTTGCTTTCCTTTCAGGCGGTATAGGCATAACTCCAATAAGAAGCATAGCAAAATTTGCTGTTGATAAAAACCTGCCTACTGACATGGTATTGCTCTATGGCAATAGCAGAGAGCGGGATATAATATTTAAGCAGGATTTCGACCTCATGGCTAATAAGAGAGACAACCTTAGGGTTGTCTACACCCTTACTGCCAATGATATAGATAAGAATAAGTGGCCAGGCAGGCGGGGCTACATCAACGCGGATATGATAAAAGAGGAGATACCTGATTATGGGAAAAGAGTCTTTTTTGTATGTGGTCCACCCGCTATGGTTGAAACATTAAATAATATATTAAAAGATAAATTGAGTATCCCCGCAGAAAAAATCGTAACGGAGAATTTCACAGGCTATTAATACACACGAGAGGCTGCAAGGGTCTTGTGTGTATTGTTTAAACTATGCAGAAAAAAATGGAACTTATAATATTTGATCTTGATGGTACCCTTGTTGATTCAAGGCAGGATATTGTTAACGCTATAAATTTTATGCTTAATAAATTGACCCTGGCGGAAAAAAGCTTGAATGAGATTATATCCTATGTCGGAAATGGTATCTTGGACCTGATAGACAGGGCCCTGCGCCCAAAAGAGGCTGAATTAAAAGATAAGGGCCTGGATATCTTCAAGAGTTATTACAAGGCCCATCCCGCGGATTACACGTATATTTATCCCGGCGTTAAAGAGGTGCTTGATTATTTTAAGGATAAACAGATGGCGGTTATAACAAACCGTAATCATAATTCATCAGTAACGATTTTAAAGAAGATGGGTATATATTCTTATTTTGAGGATGTTATCGGTGACGATAATACAAGCTGTCTTAAGCCGAGCAGGTGCCAGTTCGATAGATTGCTGAAAAGAAGAATGGTTAAGGACAGAAAAAAGGTT
>CAZGAS010000021.1:0-15697 GCA_964523875.1 uncultured Planctomycetia bacterium
ATCAAATATTTCAATGTTAACACCTTGTTTTTTAAAGATTTCCGCTATTTGCTGAGGCTCGCCTTCTCTCATTATACCGTTGTCTACAAAATATGTCTTTAATCTCCCCCCTAGTGCCTGATGGCCTAACATAGTGACAGCCGCTGAATCAACGCCTCCGGAAAGCGCGTTTATGGCAATCCCGTCACCTACTGCAGAGGATATCTCTTTGGTTTTTTCACTGATGAATTCTCTTACATTTGATTCTGCAAGTCTTACCTCTTGTGCTACATTCATTTCTTGCCCCTTTGTTTATCGTAAAGATATTATTGCGTTAATGCTATCTTTTTAATTATATTGTGAGTAAGTGCATTTCTTAGCTCTATAGCGTCTTTATGATAAGCTATGTAAGTAGGCTCACTGCCGTCGACCCAGGTTCCGCAGTTGGCGTATATGCCATTAGGCATCTCTACCAGCTCGCGCCTGTGGGTATGGCCGAATATGACTATTCTCGCGCCGTTGTCTATATGATTTAAGACAGCGTCTTTAAACTCCCCGAAATGGCCGCCCCTGTTTATATAGTCTTTTGCCGCGGGGGTAACCTTGTTTCTTAGCGACGCTGCCTGCGCCAGAAACCCGTCTATACCTTCCAACGCGTTCTTCATCCAGATGTCAGTATCCGGATGAAGAAACCTCTCCATGCTTGCCGCCATAAGAGCTATCTGCCTGCCTTTTGGCCAGCTAATAGATCGCAAGGGATTTTTATAACGGTTAAATATATCATATTTATGGCCATGTTCGGCAATAATCTTATTTTCAGTATCATGGTATTCGGTTGTTATACCGATACCCGAATCCGCGAATTTTATAAAGGGTATGTAATCGTGGTTACCTATAACATAGGTCACCTTTATCGCGTTTCTTAAGGCCAACAGCCTCTTTATAACCTTATCATGAACAAACAAAACCTTGTCCAGGTCAGCCTGCCATAATTCTAAAAAATCTCCAAGTATGATTAATTCACGTGCCTCTTTTTCCGCGAACTCAAAGAATTTCAGTAATTCCCGGTCGCGATGAAAGTCATCTGTCCTTGTCCCGTCGCCTAAATGCAGGTCACTTATGAATATCTTCATCTGGATGAAGAGAGCATAAGCATTGTCCCGCCGCTGAAGATAAGGTTTATGCCTACAAGCAGGCCGAGTATCCAGGATACGCTATTGGGCCACCCTGACCAGATAATACCTGATAGTACAAGGCTGGCAATGCCGCTGATAAACATCCAGCGCCAGTTTTGTATTGGCCGCAGGCGTATCGCGACAGCGATCCTTATTATTCCCTGGAAT
The DNA here is from genome assembly GCA_964523875.1 of uncultured Planctomycetia bacterium. Classification (GTDB taxonomy): domain Bacteria; phylum Omnitrophota; class Gorgyraeia; order JABMRG01; family JABMRG01; genus JAUVHV01. Next base: position 1,323 of record CAZGAS010000021.1, read on the forward strand.
GTAAATAAAATAGCCAGGAGCAGGGTTAATGTTATTACGCCCTGTATTGGGTATACCAGGAACATGACACCAATAGCGAGATAGCAGAGCCCGCTTAGCAGTCTTAGAAAGTATCTGCCGGAATTTAGCGCGTTGAATGAATGTATGATCGTTATGATACCGCTAATAACAAATATCCAACCGAATACAACCTCTATAGCCAGCGACGCGGCTAATGGCAGGGTTATTGCCCCTACACCTAGAATAATCAAGATTATCCCCGGGAGAATAAAGCTCTTTCTAGCCCTCTCTATGATATCTGTCATATTGGTACCCTCCTTTTTTTGGTGTTTTCTTTAATTGCGCGATAATACCTGATTACCCCAAAACAATTATAGCCCAACACCTAAAAACAGTTTTGTAGAAAACGTGATGTGCGCGTAAGCGGAGAGCCGTTATTTACAGCGTAGCTCCTGCTGGAGTATTCCATCATAGGCCTTAGCATAAAGAGGTTCTCTTTCGCGCGTGTCATGGCTACGTAAAGCAGCCTTCTCTCTTCTTCTATGGAACCTTCATCGCCGAATGATTGGTATGAAGGTATATGGCCTTCCGCTACATATATGATAAAGACCGTATGCCACTCAAGGCCTTTGGCGGAGTGTACTGTTGAAAGTACAAGGCGGTCCTTATGAAGCGCATTAGAATTTATTATATCTTTTTCAGGGGGCTCGAGCGCGACATCAGTCAGGAACGCCTCAAGGCTGTCATAATCAGCCGCGATCTTTTCAAGGCTCTCAAGGTCATTTATCCGCTTGTGAAAGTCATCATACCTCTCCTTGAAGATAGGGCTGTAGTATTCACAGAATGTCTTGAATATCTCAGACGGCGATTGCTGCTTTTTGTCTATATTCTCAAGGATTTTCTTTAGGCTTACAATCCCCGCGTGTTTCTTTATCAGTTGTTCACTTGCAGGAGAGCCCTCTTTATCCAGGACAATTGCCTTGAAGAGGCGCTCGCAGGTCTTAGGCCCAACGCCGGGCATAAGCGATAATACCCTGTTCCAGCTTATTTCATCAAACCTGTTGTGTGCTATGCGCATAAATGATATAAGGTCCTTTATGTGGGCTGATTCAACAAACTTTTGCCCGCCGTATTTTACGAAAGGTATCTTGTGTTTCGCGAGTTCTATCTCGAGCGCGTTTGAGTGCCATCCGGCGCGAAACAATATAGCCATATCAGAGAGGTCAATGCCCTCATCTTTAAGCTCTATGACCTTTTCAATAATATAGTCTGCCTGTTCAGCTTCATTCTCAGGGTTTAGATAAAGGGGGTGCTTGTTGCTCTTTTTGTTTGAAAAGAGGTTTTTATTAAAGCCCTCTGTTGCCTCACCTATTACTGTATTGGTAAGGTCGAGTATAGGCTGGACTGACCTGTAGTTCTCCTCGAGTGTTATTATCTTAGCGTCCTTAAAAAGCTTGGGAAAGTCCATGATGTTCCTGAAATTAGCGCCCCTGAACGAGTATATGCTTTGAGAGTCATCGCCGACGGCCATTATGTTGTTATGGCAGGATAAGAGCAGGTAGAGTATGTCTGCCTGCAGTTTGTTGGTGTCCTGGTACTCGTCTACCATTACGTATTTGTACCTTTGGGAGAGTTTTTCCCTGATAGCGTCATCCGAGCGGAGAAGCTCCTTGAGACAGACTAAGAGGTCATCATAATCAAGCAGGTTCATTCTTTTTTTGTATTCAATGTATTTCTGCTTTATTTTTTTTACATCTTCCGCGTATTCAAAAAAATGAGGATATTCTATCTCAATTACGGATTCTATTGTATCTGATGTATTAATACTCTTCGATATGATGTTAAGGAGCGCCTTTTTCTTGGGAAAGCGTTTATCAAAGCTATCGAAGCCTGAATTTTTACGGATAAGGTTTATACTGCTCTGGGCATCGGCCTGGTCCATGATAGTGAAACTTGCACTTAGCCCTATGCTGGGACCATATCTCCTCAATACCATATTCGCGAAACTATGGAATGTACCGCCTGATACAGCGTGACAGCGCTTATCAAGTATGGATCCCGCGCGTGTCAGCATCTCCTGAGACGCCTTACGGGTAAAGGTAAGAAGGAGTATCTCTTTTGGGTTGACACCGCTTTCTACAAGGTGGGCCACCCGGTATACGAGAATGCGCGTCTTGCCGCTGCCCGCGCCTGCTATAACAAGGCATGGGCCCTCTTTCAGGCAGACCGCCTCAAGCTGTACAGGGTTTAACGCGTTTTTGTAGTCAATTGTTGTATCCATTATGCCTTGCGTCTTTTATATAGTTAAAAAGCTAAAACCTCTGCAACCTCTGTAACCTCTGCAACCTTTGTAACCTCTGTAACCTTATAAATTATCCGGTACCCTTGGAAATTCCCCATTAAGGGCCTTCTCTACCATCTGTTTAATGTCAACGTTAAAATCTGAACCAAGTATCCATTCTAAATAGTTACGGTCACTTTTGGCTATAGCCTGTATATGCTTTTTCTTCCTGTATTTTCCGAACATAGGGTAGAGCTTACTGTTCCACCAGCAGAATTTGCGTTCCGCGTCAAAATAAGCGCTCGACTTTTCATAATCAAAATCCCTTAGCGAGATTATGCCCTCATCTTCTTTTCCGTATTTTTTTACCTGCGCGTCCAGTATCCCTAGTGTTGCCTCAGCGTCACCTAAGGCGGAATGGGCGTTGGTAAGCTCTTTGCCGCAGTAGAACTGGTAAGCTGCCATAAGGTCCCTTTTTTCATGGATATGGTATACCTTTTGCGCGTCGTAAATATCGCGTTCTTTCCAGTGAAAGGCAAGGCCCGCCTCAAAAAATTCACGTTCCAGCACAGGGATGTCAAATCTCTGTATATTAAACCCGCCAAGATCCGAATCCGCGATAAATTCGAGCACCTCTCTGGCTATATCCCTAAACCGCGGCGCGTCTTTTACATCGTCATCTGTTATATCAATGATACGGGTAACATTGACAGGTATGGGAATACCCGGGTTGACACGTTTAACATAGTCATGTCTTGTGCCATCAGGCATTACCTTTATCATGCCTATCTCTACTATCTTATCTCTTTCTATCCATATCCCGGTTGTCTCGAGGTCAAATACTATTAATGGTTTTTTCGTATTCATAATTTCCTTTTTTTGATATTAATATTATACCAGCTCAATATCCGATCTCTTTACCCAACCTTGTTTGCCGTCAGAGCGTCTTATCTTGAACCACTCACCATTTGAGGTGACTACCTGGACCTTTTCTCCCTCATAGAGCGTGAAGAAGGTTGTCGCGTTATCAAGGGGCTCAAACCTTGAATCGGTCTCCTGTTTTATCACTATAGCGTGTCTTTCTATCACCTGCTCCTTGAATTTCACGCCGAATACCAGAATAGATATAGCAAGAAATATTGCTATTATAATATCAATAGATGTAAAGAATCTCCTGTATCGTTTTAAATATATGCCTATAATTATGAGAACGCATAGCGTGAGATAGAGCGATATCGCTATGGATGTAATCCTGTTTAAGCTGAATAAGTTTGTAAACCGCAGAAAGAAGCGCATAAACCACGGGCTTCTGGGGTTTATCATGCCGCCTTGTATCAGAGACCTGGCATGCGCCAGGTTGGACCTGATGTCCGGGTCATTGGGTGTAAGCCTGCTTGCGCGCAGATAGTATATTATTGCCTTGCCAAGCCCGCTATTTTTAAAATACGCGTTTGCCAGGTTGTAATAAAGCGCGCCGGACTCGTAACCGCAGTTTAGGGCCTTTTGATAAGAGTTTATAGCCTCCTCCAGGTCATTATCACTGTAATATATATTCCCCTGGTAAAAGAGCTCTCTTACATTATCTTCATTTTGCGCGTAAGCGCAAGAAGCGAAGACAAGCAGTAATAGGCATAGTATGATAGCTAATCGCGCCTTCATTTTTTTATTCTCTCTATCTTGCTGATAATTCCTTCCAGCATCTTTAATGTCTTTCTCGCCTCTTCTTCCTGTATGCTTGATGGGGCATAACGTGACCTGTCGCACATGTCAAAGCAGGTTTTGAGTTCATCAAGCACCTGGTTATCTATGCCCCTTGCCCTAAGCTCATCAATTACATCAGATGTAATCCCCGCTGCCGAGAGATGGAACTTGTTACCTATATATTCCTGCAATGCCTTAAATACAGCGTCATAGAACCTTGAGGTCTCTTTTGAGTTTATAAGATTGCGCAGGTTGGCAAGGCTCTTTTTTGCCTTGCGTGGAGCGGCAAGTTTGCGCGCGTAAGGCACATCCATGGCAAGGTAGTTCTTTCTTGCCTGCGTGATGATAACTAAGATAACAGCAAGCGCCGGCAGGAACAGGATGATTAACAGGAGCTCATTTTTGCATAGAAGGGCGCCTGTTTTGTATATACCATTTGGGTTATCCTTTACATATACAATATCCCTGCCCAGTGTCTCAACTCTTTTTATCCTATCAGTAAAATCCTTGGATATCTCGAATACCTTTAACTCCTGGCCTTTTTCCAGTGGCTTGACCTTGATAGGTACAGGGGTGGTTGTTATGGTCTTATATGTCTTGGTGATTGTATTGAAGAAACTGAAGCTGATAGGGGGTATCTCTGTTATCTTGTGGTTTCTGGGCACTATTACCTGCTTAAATGTCTTTAATCTTGGCTGCTGGGTAATCTCGGGTTCATATGTCTTGAAGGAGTTTTTGAAATTCAGCCTTGGGGTGTTTACTGTATTAAAATTTCCCGAGCCTGAGACTGTCATGGTCAATGTAATCGGATCGCCGACCTGGACATCCTTAGGACTTACATCCAGTGTGAAATTAAAGTTTCCCAGGGCACCGTCAAAGGAGCCGGGCCTGCCATATTCAGGCAGTGTCAGTATGCTGATTGGTACACTGATAGACTTGACTATAGTGGGGTATTTCTCATATTGTCCGAAAAAGTTATCAAATATATTCGAATTGAAGAAACTATCGTCAAAAGGGGAGCCCCTTCTGTTGTTAGACCTTCTCCGCGTGATGATATTGCAGTTTACCTCAGTTGGCTTTAGCCTGAATTCCCCTGGATAGAGGCCGTATATATCTGTGCTAAAATCTATTACATTGTAGGTAATCCCGTTTAGTATCTCCTTGTACTGTTTTGGCTGGGAAAACTTATCCACAAGAAAAGCATTGTTTTCAATAAAAGGGAACGTAATATCCCTTATAGATACGCCACTTATGTATAGTTTTATAGCGGCGTTTATCTTTTCATTAACATAGGCAGTATCCTTTGAGAGGTTTATTGTAAGGAATAGCTTATCAGCAAGCTCTTCATCAGCATCCTGTTGAGGCTGGCTATCTCTTATCTGGCCTTGCGCCTGGCTTGAGGACGCAGGTATGATATTTACTGGTATAGCCTTTGATGAATAGGCCTTGCCCTTATACATGATGGATAATGATGGTATCTCCAGCTTACCTGTCTTTGTTGGCATGAGAAGATACGCGTGCGTTACGGATTTTGTTACCTGTCCATTGACCATAGACATGAGAGTTGACGGGCCCAGGTATCGCCAGGTAAAATGCGGAATATCAGGCAGGTCCACCGCACCCATATTCTGTACACCATCAAAGATAAGGCTTAATTTTATTGGTGAGCCGACTTTAGAGACATTTTTGTCTACCCTAGTCTCAAAACCTATATCCTGCGCGAGAGATAGGCCAACCCATAAGAAGATACCGCACGATACGAGTAAAAGTGTCTTTGCGAAATAATTGTTTTTGATGTCCATGTTCATGAATTACCAGTCTTTATCCACATCCGGCATGCCCTGTGTCTTTATCTTTTGCTTATAAAGCCCCTTGGGCTCCTCGTCATAGTGATAATTATCTAAGAGCATAGATGCCTGTTTTTCTGACATCTCTTCCTGGGGGGGTCTCTCTCCGGGGTTTGTCTGTGAATCTTCCTGCCCAGGCTCCTGCCCCTCTCCTTGCTGTTTATCCTGTTGGTCCTTCTCCTGGGGCTCTTGGTCTTTATCCTGCTCCTGCCGGTCCTTCTCCTGCTGGTCTTTCTCTTGTTCTTCTTTATCCTGTTGTTGCCGGTCTTTCTCCTGCTCTTGCTCCTTTTTCTGTTCCTGCTGGTCCTTCTCCTGCTTCTGCTTGTCTTTTTTATCTTGTTCCTGCTGTTGCTGTTGGTCCTGTTGTTTGTCGCTCTGACTCTTTTGTTCCTTTTTATCCTCGCTCTGGGGTTGCACCTTATCCTGTTGTTGAAGCTTCAGTTTCAGGCGTTCGAGCTCTTTTTTTACATACTCATAATTAAATATAGCATCTTTATCTTCCTTGTCAAGCTCTAAAGCCTTGTCATAATGCCTTACGGATTGAGTTAGAAGGTTGACCGCTTCCCGCAGATTGGAATCTTCCTTGGACATGCCAAGCATGTACTCAGAATTAGCTAGGTTATAGGATGTCTGTTGCGCCAATTCTTCCTCTTCATCAGTCAGGGCACGATTAAAGAAGTTGACAGCTTTTTCATAATCCTTTAATTTGTATGAGGCTGTACCTATATTGTGGTTTACTATGCCTGAATTAGGCTCTGCTGATGACGCCTTCTCGTAGTGTTCAAGTGATTCCTCGAATCTTCCTTTATCATAAAGGGTATTACCTTTCTTGACCTCTCTCTTTGGGTTTCCCTTGGCAAGGCAGGGGCAAGCGGTAATTAGGATAAATAAGAGAATAAGAATAATCTTCTTCATCTGGCCTTTTTATTGGTTATAACCATCTCTAGCAGCAGGAATATCAGCGCGATGGCCAAGGGTATCTGAAAGCGTTCATAATATACCTTATCCATTCTTGCCTTCATATCCCGCCTCTCCATAAGAGAGAGTTTTTTATCATATATTATATCTAATCCAAAATCCGCGCCGCTTGAACGTACATACATGCCGTTTGTAGCTACGGCTATCTTTTTTAGCACGGTCTCGTCCAGGCTTGTTTTTATGATATTGCCTTTACTGTCTTTTAGGAAGGTCCTCTTACCGGAATTGTCAGCAACCTGGATAAGATCCCCCTCAGTTGTGCCGATACCTATACAGAATATCCTGATATTCTCCTTTGCCGCCTCGTCAGCAGTCTTTACAGGGTTACCTTCATGGTCCTCGCCATCGGTAATAAGTATGAGTACCTTGTATTTTTTTTGGCCGCTTTCATAGCTGTTCATGGCAAGCCTTATGGCGCTTGATATGGATGTCCCCCCTCTGGGTATAGAGGTAGCGCTTAAGTCATCAAGGGCCAGCATAAAACCATTATAATCAGTGGTAAGCGGACATTGCAGGAATGCCGTGCCTGAGAAGGCAATCAATCCGACCCTGTCTCCTTGTAGTTTTTTGAGCAGGTCCTTGACCGCGAGTTTGGATTTCTCGAGCCTGTTGGGCCTTACATCAACAGCTAACATACTCTTGGACGTGTCTATCGCTATCAATATATCGAGGCTCTTCTTGTTCACCTTCTGCCATTTAAACCCCCATTGCGGACGCATAAGGGAAAGCAGGCTGAATGTAAATACCAGTACAAGTAACAGGGCCTTTATCCTCTGTTTTCTTGTGTTTAGGGAATTGGCTATCTCCGGAAGAAGGCCTTTTTCAGCAAATCTGGTTAATAGGGCACGCCTTGTCTTGAAGGACCAGGCAAAGAAAAACACCAGTGCCAGAACGACCCAAAAATAGACGCTAAAATAAAGGCTAGTGAATCTCATATAAACTCTATGGCAACCTCCTTAATAGGGTATTGGATAATACTATCTCAAGCAGCAGGAGCAGGAGCGCGGGTATCAGAAATATGTAGAAAAGCTCGTTATAGCGGGTAAAACCAGCCTCTTCAACAGGTGTCTTCTCCAGGGCATCTATCTCTTTGTATATCTGTTTCAGAGACCTTGTATCTGTTGCCCTGTAGTATTTACCGCCTGTCTCATCAGCTATCTCTTTTAACGTGGCTTCATCTATCTCTATCTTTACATTCTGGTAGACCATCTCTCCCCAGGCGGTCCTTACAGGATATGGTGCCAGGCCCATAGAACCCGCGCCAATGGCATATATCTTTATGCCTAATGCCTTGGCAGTCTCCGCCGCGACAAAAGGCGAGACCCTGCCGGCATTGCTTACACCGTCTGTTAAGAGTACAATTATCTTGCTCTTGGCCTGGGTGTCTCTTAGCCTGTTTAAGGATGACATAATAGCCGAGCCGATTGCTGTACCGTCTTCTATATCGCCTATACGTATCCTTTCAAGGTTTTTTATGAGCCATGGATAATCAAGGGTCAAGGGGCATACTGTGTACGCGCGCGCGGCGAAGGCAACAAGGCCTATCTTGTCGTTCGTTCTCATCTTGATAAAATCTTCCGCGACCCTTTTCGCGACAAATAACCGGTTCTGGCGCCTGTTGTCCATCTCAAAATCTTCTGCACGCATACTGCCGGAACAATCTATGGTAAGTACGATATCAATGCCTTCAGCCTCAATCTTGGCGTTCTCAAGTGGTGCCGAGGGCCTTGCCAGAGCGACAAGAAAGAGGCTGACAGCGATAAGCCTGAGCCATGGCAGCATCTTCATGCCTATAAGCTTGATAGTGATATCAGGGCTGTCTATGATATCAAGAGAGGAAAATCTTACACTAGCACAACCGGCCCTTTTTGAGAGATAAAAAAAAGCCGCCAGTATAAATGGTATAAGAAAGAGTACCCAGAAGTCACGAAATATCATTTTATATTATTCTTCTCCTCGTCTTCTGCCCTTGTCTCATCAACCAGCCTTTTTACTGTATCAAAGCTTGCCTCAATCTCAGGCTTTGTCGGGCCGTACTTAGCGAATTTTACAAGGTCGCACTGGGTAAGGAATTCTTTTACGATATCTTTCTGCTGGTTGGTTAGGATATCAGAGTCCCTTAATGAGTATAGAAATTCTTCTGTTGTCATCTCCGGCGCCTTTAATAAGAATCTATTCTCAATATAGGCGCGTGCTATGTCGGATATCTCAAAATAATAATCTTTAATGAGCCCGTTGCCCGGAAGGTCGCGCGAGGTTAGCAGGTCAAGGGCCTCGTACGCTATCTCATGGGCTTTTTTAAGGTGTACGATCCGTGTCTTTAACGCGGCCCTCTTTTTGATTAGATATATAATGAGAAATATCAGGATAGATATTATCACTATAGCCAGGATAATTACCAGCAAGGTATAATTTGCCTGGAAACTCAGGGGCCCCTTTATATCTTTTATATTTACCTGGTCCAATTTAAGCTAACCTTCTCTTGCGCATCTTAAAAAAGCGTATAAGCTCTTTTGTGTATGAGGCGTTCGTGTATATGTCAATAGTATCTATGCCCGCGCCGCGAAGGAGTTCTTTGCGGTCCTTAAGCCTTTCATGAGAGGTACGGGTGTATTCTGCCCTAAAGCTATTATCGCTTGTATCTATGGTGCGCTCGTATCCTGCCTCCGCGTCATTTAGCTTTATCAAGCCGACATCAGGCATATCTATCTCCCGGGGGTCTGTGATGGTGACAGCTATGACATCATGCCTCTTGTTTGTTACAGCAAGGCGTTTTTTGAAATCCTTATCAAAAAAATCAGATATCAGAAATGTTATGGCTCTTCTCTTTGTGACCCTGTTAAGGTATTCGAGCGCCAGGGAGATATTTGTGCCCTTGCCCTCAGGCTTAAAATACAATGCCTCTCTTATGACCCTTAATACGTGCCTTAGGCCCTTATGCGGAGGTATGAATTTTTCTACCCTGTCTGTAAAGATTATAAGCCCGACCTTGTCATTGTTTTGTATAGCGGAAAAGGCCAGCACCGAAGAGAGCTCTGCCGCGAGCTGGCTCTTTAACTGGCTGGTAGAGCCAAACCTGCACGAGGTGGACGCGTCTAGTAATATCATTACTGTCAGTTCCCTCTCCTCGACAAACTTCTTTATGTGGGGCACTCCTGTGCGCGCGGTAACGTTCCAGTCAATACTCTGGATATCATCCCCCGGCATGTACTCTCTTACCTCGTCAAATTCCATACCCTTGCCCTTGAATACACTGTGGTATTGCCCGGCGAAGAGGTCTGTTACCATGCGGGATGTTGTAATCTGTATCCTTCGTATCTTCTTAAGGACTTCCTTGGGTATCATTTACGGAACCTCTATCTCATCAAATATCTTCTTTATGATGTCTTCAGAGGTCTTCTCTTCAGACTCAGCCTCGTAGCTTACAGTCAGGCGGTGCCTTAGAACATCCATGCCGATACTCTTTATATCCTGCGGTGTAACATAGCCCCTGCCCTGTATAAAGGCATATGCCTTTGCCGCCAGCCTCAGGTATATTGTCGCGCGTGGTGAGGCGCCATACTGGATAAGGCCTGCCAGCTCGCTGAGTTTATATATCTCAGGTGTTCTGGTGGCGAATACTATATCGAGTATGTATTTTTCTAATTTTTCATCGATATATATCTCGTCAACAACGCTCCTGGCGTTCATAATATCCTTTGGCTCTATTACGCCCTTAACCTCTATCTTACTCTGGGTAAAACTCATCCTTTTTAATATCTGGTGCTCTTCGTTCCTGGTAGGATATGTAATCTTTATCTTAAGCATGAAGCGGTCAACCTGCGCCTCGGGTAATGGGTATGTACCCTCCTGTTCTATGGGGTTTTGTGTTGCCATAACAAGAAAGGGCTGGTCAAGCTTAAATGTCTCCAGGCCTATGGTCACCTCTCTCTCCTGCATAGCCTCTAAGAGCGCGCTCTGCACCTTAGCCGGAGCCCTGTTTATCTCGTCAGCGAGGATTAGGTTTGAGAATATGGGCCCCTTCTTTGTTGTAAAGGTGCCTTCTTTAGGGTTGTAGACTAAGGTACCGATAATATCCGCCGGAAGAAGGTCAGGGGTAAATTGTATTCTCTGGAATTTGGTATTTATTGCTTGCGCGAGGGTCCTGATAGAGAGTGTCTTTGCCAGGCCTGGTACGCCCTCTACCAATATATGGCCATTGGCTAGTATGCCCACAAGAAGCCTGTCGATAAGATAGTGCTGGCCTACTATTACCTTCTGTATCTCGGTCCTTAGATTTTGAACAAACGCGCTCTCCTTTTTTACCTTCTCATTAATAGCGCTTATGCCTTCTGTCATGCTAAGCCTCCTTTTTTTATCTCTGTTATTCTAAGTGTTTAGATCCTTCACTTGGTTCGACAAGCTCACCACAAGTCGTTCAGGATGACAAATGTTTCGCGTTCAGGATGACAAATGTTTTTATACACTATATAATTTTATAAATAAATAGCAAAAAAATCAACAAAAAAATTGATATGCTAAAAGGTTATATCCATTATCTTCTGGAACAACTCAGTAAAATCCTTCTTTTTGCAGTCATAATCAGCCATATCAGAGAGCGCCTTGCTGGTGGAATTGAATGCAATGGAGTAGCCCGCGTTCCTGATAAGAGATATATCGCCTTCATTATCTCCTATGCTTATTGTCTCAGATGGCCTGACCTTAAGTATCCGCATTATATCTTTTACAACCCTGCACTTTTTTCCATGGGTGATATTTATCTTTACCTTGCCTGTGAGTCGGCCTCTTTGGGCGAGAAGGGTATTGGTTAATACATAGTCAAGGGATAACTCATCTTTTAGCTGTTCTCCGATATACTGAAGCCCTGTAGAGACAGCGGCCAGTTTAAATCCGCGCTTCTTTAATTTCTTTATGCAGGATTTAGCGTTTTTTGTATAGGCTACAGGTGTAAATAGGCTGGATATATTCTTTTCAGGCAGGCCTTTCCAGCACGCGGCGTCTAACTCGCAAAACCTTTTATAGCTTATCTTACCGGCGCGGAACCTGTCCTGATATCTTGATGCCATCTTGTCCCACATCTTTAGTTTTTCGTGTATAAGCTGCCAGGAACTTACGTGCCGCGTTATTGTCCCGTCGATATCGAATATAATAAGCCTGTATCTCATCTCTTTCCGGCAAGCTGGCCGCAGGCGGCCTGGATATCACTGCCCTTGGACATCCTTACTGTTACATCTGTCCCTGACTCAGTGAGCCTGTCTACAAACTTCTCTATGCCCTTGGCAAGCGGTGGGGTGAAATCAAGGCCCTTTACAGGGCTGTATGAGATTATGTTTATCTTTGCCCATAGCTTGCGCGCTATCCCTACAAGTGCGTTAGCGTCGGCAAGGGAGTCATTAACGCCTTTTATTAATATATATTCTACTGTAGTCTTCCTGTTGGATGCCTTTGAGTAGGCATTGACCGCCTCTATGAGCGGGTTTAAGGGGTATGCCTTATTAACAGGCATAATCTTATTACGTAACCTGTCTGAAGTAGCGTGGAGCGATATCGAGAGGTTGACCTGTATCTCAAGGGTTTGAAGTTTTTTGATAGCAGGTATGATGCCGCTTGTAGATATGGTTATTCTCCTGGCGCCTATAGCAAGGGAGTCTTTGTCATTCATTATTTTGATGGCTGTGACAAGATTCTCATAATTATCAAGCGGTTCACCCATGCCCATGAAGACGTAATTTGTAAGGTCCTGGTTTAGGTGGAATTTCGCGTATATTATCTGGTCAAGGATCTCAGCGGTTGAGAGGTCCCTCTGGAAACCGCCCATGCCGCTGGCGCAAAACACGCATCCAAAGCGGCAGCCTACCTGCGTAGACAGGCATATCGTAGAACGTTTGCCTGATCTTATTATGACGGACTCTATATGTTTTCCGTCATTTAACTTAAAGAGAAGCTTTAATGTGGAGTCGGCGCTCTGGCGTTTTTCAACGCCCTGAAAGCTGTTTAAGAAAAAATATTTCGCGAGTTTATCTGTCAGAGACTTTGGCAGGTTGGTCATGAGGTTAAAATCTTCAAGCCCCTTCTCATATAACCATTTAAATACCTGCCTTGCCCTGTATTTGGGTTCACCCATGCCAACAAGGGTGCCTTGCAGTTTTTCAAGGGTAAGGTTTTTTATATTATCTTGTCCCATAATAGTTTCCAGTTGGTTTGGTATCGGCATTGTTGGAGGTTAACGCTATTTTGTCTTGATATTAAGAATAAAGAGGTCGTCTTTTAAGTCATTATGCGCGAAGGCCTTTACCTCATTTAAGAGGTTTTCATTGAATATATCAACACCCAGGCCGCGATTTTTGCTGATATACGCCTCTATCCTCTCCGCGCCGAATTCATTGCCTTCAGGGTCTCTTGCCTCAAGCGCGCCATCTGTAAAAAGTAGTATGCTGTCATCCTTTTTAAAGGGTACCTCATCGTTATATGTCTTCCTATCATCAAAAGGAAGCCCTAAGAGGCTCGTCTGGGGTGAGAGCTTCTCCAGCTTAGGGTTGGAGCTGTGATAGATATACTGCGGTGGATGTCCGTAGCTTGAATAAGTGAATCTTCTAGACAGGGGATGAAAATCAAGTAACCCGCAAAAGGCGGTCATGTACATGTTTAATTCCGAAAAATTATTTAACATAAAACGGTTTATCGCCTTTAAGAGTTCACCGGGGATTATTATCTCTTTTGATAGCCGCTCAAACTCGGTGTTTATGGCGTTTACCATAAGCGCCGCTGATACGCCATGGCCGGTAACATCACAGATTAAGAACATCAGCTTATCCTTATTAATAAAATAGAATTTCGCGTAATCACCGCCTATATAATGCATAGGTGTGTAGGTAACAGCTATATCCGCGAGTTGAGTGATAGTTGAGTGGGGTATAAGTTTCGAATGGACGCGGGTTGCCAGCCTTAGTTCTTTTTCCATCTGGTTATTCTTCTCTTCCACCTCTTTTAAAAGGATGAAGTTTTCCACGTCGCGATTTCTTTCACGCCTTATGACAGCGTAACATACAACAAGTGAGAGAAAAAGCATGATGAGCCCGCTTAGGTAATCAGCTATCTCGGTAGTGATAATAGCGCCTTTATAGATATATTCAGGTACCCTTATTAAAAATATCGCGTATGCCGCGAAATGGATTAACGCGATTCCCACGACCTTATTCGCGGACCATGGAAAGATAAGCGAAAAAGCGAAAAACATGAAGATAAAGCCCATTGCCACGTCAAAAGGCGCTACACTATAGGCAATGCTGTCTCTTGTCATTATTGCCAGAACCATGACTATGAAGAGCCCCGCGCTGAGCCGCGCCGCCTTACAGGAGTGAACCTTCAATGCCACAAGGTATGTTGTTATAGAGATTACGAATGAGAGCGCCCATGTAAGCTCCATCTGGGTAGAGACCTCCTCCTGCAGCACAATTATACCTATAAGGTCACCTAAGAAGTTGCATAGCAGGAGCAATAGTGCCGCTAATTTCAAGCGGCTCTTAATCAGTAGTGTCTCCTGTGCCAGGAAATCGCCTAATAGTTTT
>CAZGAS010000021.1:15797-18564 GCA_964523875.1 uncultured Planctomycetia bacterium
GTTGTATCAGGCCTCTGATGTCTCGGTAAATTTGATTATCTGGTCCATCATCTTTACTGTCTCTACCGGATACGCGCCCGCGGCTGTTTCACCGGAGAGCATCACGTAATCAGAGCCGTCAAATATGGCGTTGGCAACGTCGCTGACCTCTGCCCTGGTGGGCCTTAGGTGCTCTGTCATGCTCTCTAACATCTGTGTCGCGGTTATGACAAATTTCTTTCTCTTTTTACATTTTTTGATAATCATCTTCTGTATGACCGGGACCTGGTATATAGGAAGCGATACGCCCATATCGCCTCGGGCTATCATAATACCATCTACAACATCCAGTATCTGGTCTATATTTTTTATGCCATCAATATTCTCTATCTTGGCTATCATCCGGTATTTGGCGTTATCGCTGATGTTGTTTCTGATGTTTAAGATATCCTGTTTATTGCGGACAAAGCTCTGCGCGATAAAATCTACCTTATGCTTTATGCCAAAGGCGAGGTCTAACTTATCCTTTTGCGTAAGGGACTTAAACTTGAGCTTTATGCCGGGTATGTTAACGCCTTTATGTCTCTTTATTTTTCCGGGGACTATTACCTCGGTCTTGAGGTAGTCTTTGGACCTTGACTTGACAAGGAGTGTTATATTGCCGTCATCAATAAAGATAAAACTGCCTGTCTTTATATCACGCAGCGCGCCATCATAATCAAGGGGTATGACCTCTTTGTCGAATTTGGATTTATTATTAGTCATCAGGAGAGTGGCTCTTTTCTTTACATCAATGCCATTGTCTCCGAGCCTGCCGATACGTATCCTGTAGCCTTCAAGGTCCTGAAGTATCCTTATATGGCGCCTGTATTTATCATTTAGGTATCTTATCGTCTTTATCAGCTTGAGATGCTTAGAGTGATTTCCATGGGAAAAATTAAGCCTGGCGACATCCATCCCTGAAAGCATCATCTTTCTAAGGACACTCCTGTTGTCACTGGAAGGCCCGAGTGTGGCTATTATCTTTGCTCTTGCTAATCTTTCCATAAGTCTGGCTCCTGTTTATTCAGTGCGGCTTGTAATCTCGATTAGGTGATAACCAAAGTCGGTCTTTACGGGGCCGTGGACCTTGCCGCATTCAGCGCTAAAGACCACCTTGTCAAATTCCGCGACCATCTGTCCCGGCGAGAACTCACCTAACGCGCCGCCCTGTTTGCCTGAAGGGCATTTTGAATGTTCTTGCGCTATCTTCGCGAAATCAGCGCCTGCCTCTATCTGCGTCTTGAGATTGTTACAGGTATCCTCAGTATCTACTAAAATATGACGCGCGCTTGCCTTTGACATGGTATTGCCTCCTTTAATGGTGCTGGCTTATGTAATCTCTGTTTCAAGTTTTAATATCAGATTATCAGTCTCTTTAAGTGACTGAGAGGATAACATATTTGCCCTCTTTGCTTCCAGGACTAATGATTTTAAGGTAGTCAGAAACCTCCTTACAAGGGCAGCCTTTCTCTTTTGCCAGGCCTCTTCAGGCTCTAACTCCTGTTGCTGTTTCATAAAGGATGTAAGGTCCTTTTTTACGGAAAGGGCGTCCTTGCCCATCTCCAGTACGCCTCGTTTTATTGTAGAGTAATCCTCGCTATTTAAGTCTTTTTTATTGCGGGCAAAGCGCAGGACATCAACAGACTCATAAGTAGGTACCTTGGCTGTCTGCGCGCCTTCGTTATAATCCTTTTTAAGGTAAAGCGGGTTCTCCTTTTCAAGGAAGCTGTAGCTCCTTAAGAGCTTAATAGCTGTTTGCTTGCGTATGCCTATCTCCTTGGCGGTATATGTCTCGAACTTGTCGTAGCCCCATTCCTTATACATCTTGTCTTTCCATACGGTATAGAGCGCCTGGCCTAAGTTTATCCAGGAGGTCTTAAAACCCTTGGCATTGGCCAGTATTTGGCCGCGTATGCTTTCGCTGTCAATGTTGGCAAGCTTCTCTTCAAGTGTTAGTATTGATTTTGTCTTTAGTTCCTTCATCAGGTTTCCTTTTTGGTTTTGAAGAGATTTTAACACTTTTTATCGGAACTGGCAAGGTGATATTTTTAAAAAAAGAACAGGCGCCTTTCTTTTAAAAAGGTATCTGTTCTTTTTTAACCTAGGTTACTTATACAGGCGTATCAGGCAGCTTTATGCGGGACTGTTGCTCTTAAGCTCGTTTAGTATCGCGTTTAATGTAAGTTCAATGCGGCTTAATATAGCGATCTGTTGCTCGTGCTTAACATCCTGCTGTTGCTGCATCTTCTTTGCCTCACCGGCAAGCTTTGTCATATTTCCGATGTCGTTTAAGTTAAACATATCCCTATTCTTTTACCTTGCTCGCTTCGGCAGTCATAGCAGCAACCTTTTTGGCACTATCTTTTAACTGGCGGATAAGGGCGTCTTTATCATTGGTTAACTTAGCGATATTGTTTTTAAGGTGTGTATTCTCTTTGGCTAATTTTGCCTGGTCTTCCTGTACCTTTTTAAGCATGGTGTTATCGCTTTTTAGGCGGGCGTTATCCTTAATAACCTGCATCTGTTCTGTCTCGATTGATACCTTCTCATTGAGGAGCTTATCATAGCTGCTCTTTGATGTACAACCTGTGACAGAGGCCAGCAACGCGATTGCTAACACTGAAACAAAAACCTTGTTCATCCCGCACCTCCCTGGTTTTGTTATCCTGCTAAAGAAACTTTTTATTGATTCTGTGTACGTAATTATAAGCCTTATTTGTTGCTTTGTCAATTAGGATTAATCCTG
>CAZGAS010000022.1:0-3711 GCA_964523875.1 uncultured Planctomycetia bacterium
AAGGTACAAGGGACAAGGTTAAAGGCATAAGGGACAAAAGTGGAAGAGAATAAAATAGGTTACAAGAAATTAATACATTTTGTCATTCCGAACGAATGTGAGGAATCTTAATTAAACTAAAGATTTCTCGTCGCTGTGCTCCTCGAAAAGACAAAAAGATTTAGGATTTGATAACAGGAGGTTTAAACATGAGTAGAAGAAGACTGATAGGACTATTAATAACAGGAATTATTTTTTGCCTTCTGGCAATTGAAGCGCAGGCCAACATTATTTTAAAGACCGTAATAGTCAACCCTTCCAAAACAAAGACCCAAACCGCTCTGCTTAAGGTCTATCTGCCAAAAGAGGCGGCTAATGAAGATGTTGTTGATTTAGGGGATTTAGAGATAGATTATGATATTGAAAAAGGGCTCTATTTTGTCTATCAGGAGTATGAGCTTAAACCAGGAGAGAGCATAAACCGCGAGATAGAGATTAAGGATGTCTGGGTGATACCAGAAGAGGATGTAGGCTCCTTGCCCACCCGCGCAAAGGAGCTGGCTGAAAGATTGAGGGGTACTGCCTATTTCGATATGGCTGTTACGCTGCAAAAAGATATCGAAAGTAAGGCCATGGATATTTTAGAGAGACAGAAAGAGGCAATGACTGTCCCGCCCCAGGCGCATATTGGCGTGTATAGAAAAAATATAAAAATCCTGGATTTAACTAACGCCAAATTAACAAAATTGGAGAAGCTGGCCGCGGAACTCAAAATTACAGACATTACAGACAGTCCAAAAGATGAGAGGATTTACATTAAAGCAACATGGAAGCTTATTATAGCAATGATTGTTGCTCTGGGCATACTCTCTTTCGCGTTCTTTATTATATGGAACCGCCAGGCGGCAATAGAAAACAAATAAAGGGGTCAAGTCTTATCTTTGTAACTTAACATATAGGAGTTATGTACGTTAAGTTACAAAGATAAGACTTGACCCCTAGATCCCATTTAGTGGTTGATTTAGAATTTCAGATATGATAAAATTTATGGTGGTATTAGCTCTGGCGCTTATTTTTTTATCTTGCGATAATAGCCTTTATGCGCGGGATCAGGAATGGACCATAAAAAAGAGCAAGCATTTTATTGTTTATTACCGTGAAGTGTCATCAAGATACGCGAGTAGAGTAGCCAGGCAAGCGGAGCATTATTACAAAAGTGTTATTACTTACTTAGGTTTTAACAGGTTCGATTTTTGGACATGGGAGAAGCGCTGTAAGATCTATCTCTACCCAAGCCAGGAAGAGTATCTGGAAGCTACAAATGCTGAATCCTGGTCAATCGGAAGGGTGCATGTTATAAAAAAAGAGATAGTTACTTACACTAAAGAAAAGCAGTTCCTTGATTATATACTTCCTCATGAGATGGGGCATATAATATTCAGAGAGGCAGTAGGTTTTGATAAGGACCTGCCTTTATGGATAGACGAAGGTATTGCTACGCTGCAGGAGAAGGACAGGGATAAATATCTCTTAACCGCCAGGATATTTGTACGGGAGAAAAATTTCATATCCTTAGAAGATTTGTCGAATATCAGAAGCTATACACAGATTTCGCCGCTTGTTTTTTACAGCGAATCAGCCAGCATAATGGAATTTCTGCTGGAGAGATTCAGCAGGCGTGAGTTTGTAACGTTTTGCCATCGCCTTAGGGATGGGGAGGAATGGGAGGACGCGTTATTAAGGACATATAAATTTGAGGATTTACAGCAGTTAGAAGACGTGTGGATTAATGGGATACAGTCTTAAGAAAAGAGGAGATAGGGTAGATGGGCGACGAGTTTAATATGCTGGTGGTTGAGGATGATAATAGTACGTTTAGGACATTAAGCGAGACATTTGACAAGGGTAGATATAAGATATGGAGAGTCTCTACGGGAAAAGAGGCGCTCGCTCTTATCAAAGATATCTATTTTGTAGCTATTATCAGTGAATTACGTATAGTGGATATGGATGGTATCGACTTTATAAACAGGGTCAAGAAGATAGACCCCCGTGTTAATATAATCGTCCTTACTGTTTATTCTTTTGCTGATTCAGCTATAAAGGCGCTGCAGGCAGGCGCCTACGCGTATTTATTAAAACCCCTGAACACAGAAGAGGTAAAATTAATCTTAAGGCGCTCAATAGAGAATAGTTGTCTATTAGTACAGGCCGGAAGAAAAAGGTATTATCAGGACATGTCCATGCTGGATGCCTTGACCAGGGTGTATAACCATCGGCATTTCCATGAGGTCCTGGATTGGCATATCAACCATATAAGGCGCTTTCCGCAGGCCTTTTCTTTATTGATGATAGATGTTGATGATTTTAAGAAATATAATGATACTCACGGGCACGTGGAAGGCGATAAAATTTTGCATGATGTTGCCCAGCTATTTGTGGCCCTGACCAGAGACGGCGATGAGGTTTTCAGGTATGGAGGCGAAGAGTTTACTATTATTATGCCGCAGACACCGAACCAACAGGCACAGGTTGTAGGGCAAAGATTGGTTAAAGGGATAGAGAAGAAATCCCTGGTGACAATCAGTGTAGGGTTGAGTACATTTCCTGACGATGCCCAGGCAAAAAAAGAACTGGTAGCGGGAGCTGACAAGGCACTTTATCGAGCGAAGGGAATGGGAAAGAACAGGATGTGTGTCTATGACAAGAATCTGGACAAATGAAGATATTTAGCATTATCTTAGTAATGTTAATCAGCACCTTAGGCCCGTCAGGGGTAATAGCGTTGGTAGGTTACGCCAGTGTAAAGGCGTTAGGCAGAAATCCTTCCGCGGCGCCTAAGATATTGCTCTCTATGATACTGGCCTTTATTTTTGCCGAGACTATCGCTATTATTGGCCTGTTTATTGTCTATAATCTCTTCGGAGGATAATTTCGTCGTGCGTATCGCGTTATGCGTATTGCGTAAAAACAAAAGATGTAATAAAAAGGAGTTAATGCAATGCCAATTTGGCAGTTGATACTGATACAGTTGGTTACATTTATTTTTATTATAGTATTTTTGCGGTGGCTTCTATCTACCCATATCGGACAGGCCCTAAAAAGGCTGCAGCAGCTTAATCAGCAGAACATGGAAAAAGAGAAGGCGCTGAAAGAGGAATTAGAGCGGGCGGCAAAGGAAATCAAGAGAAAGCTCGAGGAAGGCCATCAGCAGGCAGAAGATATAAGAAAACAGGCAAGAGTAGATTCTGAAAAAGACAGAGAGAATATGCTTATCAGGGCCAAGGAAGAGGCACAGGTGATGGTTAGCGGCGCGGTAAGAGATTGCCAGAGAAAAAAGACCGAGCTTGCCCTGGAGATGCAGCAAAAGGCGGTATATCTAGCCGCTGATATGATAGGTTATATATTTACAGAACAAAACCAGAAAGACCTGCACGCGAGACTTATCGATGAGTTAATAAGTGATATAAAGAACCTAGCCCAGGATAAGGTAAAGGCCCAAGGCGATAAAGCAAAACTTATCTCTGCTTATGAGTTAAATGATAATCAAAGAAAGAAGATAAAAGAGATATTATCCTCTAAGCTAGGGCGGGATATTGAGTTGGTAGAGAGCATAGATAAGGATATAGTCGATGGCCTGGTGATAAAACTGGGCGGCTTTGTAATAGACGGTTCTATAAAAAACAAGCTTAAGAAGATACTGCCCCTTATGAGAGAAAAGGTAAAGACGCT
>CAZGAS010000022.1:3811-9874 GCA_964523875.1 uncultured Planctomycetia bacterium
ATGAAGATAGCGTCTCTGGATATAAAAGACACAGGTACGATACTGGAGATAAAGAAGGGTATAGTCAAGATAAGCGGCCTTCCCTCCTGTATAAATGGCCAGCTTGTTGAATTGGGCTCAAATCTCCTTGGCATGATAATTGGTTTTGACGAAGATAAGGTTTCAGCCATGGTGATGGGAGACGAGACCAGGCTGAATATAGGTGAATCTGTTTACGCGGAGCCGGGAATATTCGAGATCCCTGTTGGTAATAATTTTATCGGGCGCACAGTAAATGCCCTTGCCAGGCCGACAGATGGAAAAGGCAAGATAGAAGAGAGTGATTTGCGCCCCATCTTCCGGGACGCGCCGGGCGTAATGGATAGGACCCCTATAACTGAATCTATGCTTACAGGGATTAAGACTATTGATACAGTTATCCCGCTGGGCAAGGGGCAAAGAGAACTTATTATTGGTGATAGGGTTACAGGCAAGACCACATTAGCATTGGATACTATCTTAAACCAGAGGGATAAGGATGTTGTTTGTATATTTTGCTGGATAGGAGGGAGCTTTTTGCCGTTTTTAAAACTTATTCAGCATATGCACAGAGAAGGCGCGTTGGAGTACAGTATTATTGTCAGCGCCCTTGCCTCTGATTCTCCCGCGGAACAATACATCGCTCCTTACACAGCGGCTACCCTGGGAGAGCATTTTATGTATCAGGGAAGAGATGTTTTATTGGTCTTTGATAATCTGACTCGGCATGCCTGGGTATATCGCCAGCTTTCTCTTCTTCTGGAGAGGTGCCCCGGAAGAGAGGCCTATCCCGGGGATATCTTTTATCTCCACTCACAACTGATGGAGAGGGCGGCAAAGCTGAATCAGGACAATGGCGGTGGTTCAATGACATTTTTGCCTATTGTAGAGACGCAGGAAGGGGATGTTACAGGAATTATCCCCTCAAACCTTATTTCAATGACCGATGGACAGATATATTTAGATACAGGGCTTTTTCACGAGGGATTTAAGCCGGCCATAGACCTAGGGCTCTCTGTCTCAAGGATAGGCAGCAAGGTTCAGTGTGAAGCCATAAAAGAGGTCTCAGGCAGGTTAAAAGGAGAATATGCCCGATACAAGGAATTAGCCAGTTTAACGCGCATAAGGACCAAGCTTTCACCTGAGGTTGAATTAAAGATAAAAAAAGGAGAGACATTAGGCGCCCTTCTTATGCAGGATAAGGCCAGCCCATTGACATTAGAGGAGATAATTATCACCTTTTACGCCTTTGATAAAGGTATACCCGAGATATTAGAAGAGCAAAAAAGAGAAAAGTTTATTAATGAGATATATAGTTATATGACTCAAGAGTGCCCGCAGTTGATTAAAAAACTTGTCAGCCAGAGAGCGTTGACAGAAGAGATAAAGAATGGGCTGGATGAGGCGTTTGGCGAATTCTTTACTGTGCAAGGACAACAGGCGCTTGGCCAAAGTCAGAAGAAACAGTAAGAGGAAGAACGTGATATAAAAATATGTTTAAATTAAATAAACTGCGCAAAGAATTGGATTTTAACAAGGATATAGCGGATATAATCAATGTGTTAAAAGGGGTGGCATCTTCTGAATTCTACCGTTTGCAGAACGCGAAAAAAAGTTTTGACGAATTCCTGGGTTATCTTCAGGGATTTTTCCGTATGGTAGATACTACAGGTTTACAACATACATTATTGGATGAGTCCTCGTTGCCCCAGGTCCTGCTGCTTATAACCTCAGATATAGGTTTTTTGGGTAAGTTGAATGTATCTGTAGTCAATACAGCCCTAGATCAGGCATCAGCAGATGATGAATTTATTGTTGTGGGCAAACAAGGGACCCGGTATATAGAAGAGACAGGCAGAAAATACACTTCTTTCGACGGTATTACCGATGAGGTAGAATACAAGGAGGCGGAATCCCTGGCAGGCCATATTTTAAAAGGGTTCCTGGGCAAGAAGTTTTGCAGAACTACTATTGTATATCCTCACTTTATATCTTTTGCTGTCTGGAAAGTACAGACCTATCAGCTCTTTCCTTGCAGATTTTTATTTAAGGAAAGCGCGGAATCCGGGCAAGAGGGCAAAGAGCGTAACATTGACCAAGGCGGTATTATTATAGAGCCGGCATTAACTAATGTTGTGGATCATTTAATAAGGATATGGATAAACTACATTATTTATGGTATTTTCTGGGAGAGTAAACTTGCCGAGTGGGCAACAAGAGTTATGCATCTGGAAGGCAGCTCTCACGCGATTAAGCAGATGAACAAGAAATTACGTTCTCAATATTTTCGTCTTATACATGAGGTTAGTGATAAAAACATAAGAGAAATTTTCGCGGCCAGGCTTACTATGCAACGATCATCTGTGGCTTAGCTTAACAAAGAATAAAGGCGCAAGGAGTAGTAAGTGGAGAAAGAAAAGACACAAAAGGGTAAGATCATTGCGGTTCAGGGGCCTATTGTAATAGTAAGGTTTGATTCCAACTCTGTAAAGGTAGCTATCTATGATATCTTAGAGACAAAGGCCTACAATGGCCAGAGAGTAGTCTTGGAAGTTGTTGAATATATGAACGAAACGGGTAATGATGTAAGTAGTGTTGTCAAATGTATACCCTTAACATCGATATTCGGTTTACAAAAGAATGCCGAGGTTGTCACTACAGGCACTATGATTAACGTACCTGTAGGAAAAGAAGTCTGTTCAAGGATATTAAATGTATTAGGCGAACCAATAGACAAGAAAGGCCCCGTAAACGCGAAATTAAAGAAGCCCATACGCAGGTTGGAGAGTACCAGTTCAGATATTGACAGGGCAAAGGAGATGCGTTTTGAGGTAATGGAGACAGGTATCAAGATGATTGACCTTCTCTTTCCGTTGGTCAAGGGAACAAAGACCGGTATCTTAGGCGGAGCGGCCCTAGGCAAAAGTATATTAATGCTGGAGCTCATGCATAATATTATTAAAAAGCAGAAAGGTTTTTGTATATTCACAGGTGTTGGAGAGAGAATCAGAGAGGGCAACGAGCTATATAACGAGATGCTTAAACAGAAGATATTGGCCAGGTCCATCCTGGTATATGGGCAGATGGATGAATCTCCCGGCGCGAGATTTGATGTTGTCCATACCGGCGTGACACTGGCAGAGCATTTTCAGGAAGAGAACGAGGATGTCTTATTTTTTATTGATAGTGTTTACAGGTTCGCGCAGGCAGGAAGTGAGCTCTCTACCCTTTTAGGCAGGATTCCTTCTGAGACAGGTTATCAGCCTACCCTGACTTCAGAGATGAGTGACTTTCAGGAACGGATACGTTCAGGCAATAACGCGGCAATTACGGCTATTGAGGCGGTCTATGTTCCCAGTGATGACCTGACAGACCCCGCGGTTGTATCTATCTTCAGCTATTTAGAGTCCATACTTATCCTTTCCCGCGAGTATGTACAATTAGGTTTTCACCCCGCTATTGACCCCTTGCTCTCTTCCTGTTCTTATATGGATCCGGTAATTCTTGGAAAGAGGCATTTTAAGATAGCGCAGGATGTTTTAAAGATACTTAATAAATACGAGGAACTGAGGCGAATAGTATCAATTATCGGCGTAGAGGAACTTTCAAAGGAAGACAGGATATTATTTGAACGCGCGCGGAGGTTACAGAATTTTCTTACTCAGCCATTCTTTACCGCGGAGGTTTATACAGGTAAAAAAGGAGAATACGTTTCTTTAGAAAAGACTTTAGCCGGTTGCGAAAAGATAGTTTCCGGTGAAATGGATAAGACCTTAGCTGATGATCTTTATATGATAGGATCGTTATAAGTTAAATGGGGACAGCGCCCTATTATTTCCCCATTTAATATCGCAAAAACAATAGGGCGCTGTCCCCATTTAACACCATTTTAACAGAAAAAAGAGAGGCAAACAATGGCAATGAAAGTTGGAGAGATGCTTGTTAGCAAAGAATTAATTACATCTGAGCAACTGAAGTTGGTGCTGAAAGAGCAGCAGAAAACAGGCGAGCTCTTAGGGCAGACATTAAGCAGGATGGGATACATGGCTGAAGAGCAATTTTTATTGGTCCTGTCTGAGCAGCTCAATATCCCTTTTATAAAGATCAAGGATGTTGATATAGATATCTCCGTTATAAAGAAGCTGCCTCCTAAATTCGCGTGGCACTATAAGATAATCCCTATTAGTTACGCGGATGAAAAATTAACCGTAGCTACCTTTGACCCTTTACGCTCCTTAAATGACGTAAAAAAGTTTTTAGGATGTGAGATTGTGCCTGTTCTGGCAACTGAAAGTGACCTGACAAAGGCAATAGAAAAATATTACGGAGTTGGCGCGGAGACTATTGAGAAGATTATCGCCTCGACTCCCAAAGAGAGCGCTGTTATCGATACGGATAAAGAGGTAACGGATATAGAAAAAATGGCTGGCGACGCGTCAGTTGTTAAATTAGTTAACCAGATAATAGTGGAGGCCTACCAGAAGAGGGCTACCGATATCCATATAGACCTCTTTAGGAGCAGGTTGAGCCTGCGATACCGAATTGACGGTATACTCTATGAAGCGAATACATCTGAAGATATGGTAAGGTTTTTCCCGGCGATTATTTCCCGCATAAAGATAATGTCTAACTTGAATATCGTAGAACGCCGTATGCCCCAGGATGGACGCGCTGTAGTAAAGATCGGTGATATAGAGCTTGACCTGAGGATCTCTATTATACCGACCCGTTACGGGGAAGGGCTGGTAATAAGGATACTTCCTACCAAGATGCTCTTCAGCCTGAAGGGTCTGGGCCTGCAGGCAACAGAGTTAAAGGTCTTAGATGACCTTATACACAAGCCGCACGGGATAATCTTCGCTACCGGGCCCACAGGAAGCGGAAAGACTACTACATTGTATGCCTGCCTGAATAAGATAAAGAGTACCGAGAACAAGATTATTACCCTGGAAGACCCGATAGAGTATGAACTTGAGGGGATTACCCAGATCCAGGTTATGCCTGAAATAGGCCTTACCTTTGCTCAAGGGTTAAGAAGTGTATTAAGGCATGACCCTGATGTCATGATGGTCGGAGAGGTAAGGGACTTTGAGACAGCGGAATTGGCTATAAGGATTGCCTTGACAGGCCACTTAATATTTTCTACGGTACATACTAATGACGCGGCAGGCGGTGTTACGCGATTACTTGATATGGGTGTTGAGCCGTTTTTAATAACCTCTTCTGTCAGGGGCTTTATTGCCCAAAGGCTCTTGCGTGTCATTTGTCCTGATTGCAAGGAGGAAGATACAACAGTAGGCGATGATATAAAAAAGCAGATGCTCGAAGAGATAGCGGAGTTTCGCCAATTTTACCGTAAAAGCCCGGAAAAATATGAAAAGTTCGCGAACCTTAAAGAATCGGATATTCATTTTTACAGGGGTAGAGGCTGTGAGGCATGCAACTCCAAAGGCTTTAGGGACAGGACGGCTATCTACGAAATCCTGGTAGTCAATAAAGCAATAAAGGAATTAATCCAGAAAAAGGTTTCCACTGATACTATAAGGGAAGAAGCGATTAAACAGGGCATGAAGACACTCCGTCTTGCCGGTTGGGAGAGAGTACTTGAGGGCATTACCACTCCTGATGAGGTCATAAGGATTACGCAGATAGAGGATTAGGCGTTTTTTCTCCTTTTGCCGCGCCTAGGACTAGGGAACAATAAGAGGGCTTGAGGCAATATGTTTGCTGTATCTATACTTGATATAAAGACCACCGAGACTATTTTAAAAGAGATGGCTTCCTGTGTTATACTGCCTGGTGATGAAGGACAACTCTCTATTATGGATTTCCACCAGCCTATAGTGTCCTGTTTAAAGGAAGGCGTAATCAAGATAGACCAGTCGCGTTCTATACAGATAAAGAGCGGGATAGCGAGAATGGAAGGCAACGCGCTTTTTGTCCTAGTGGAAGAAAAAGTATAAAGGGGTCAAGTCTTATCTTTGTAACTTAACATATAGGATTTATGTACGTTAAGTTACAAAGATAAGACTTGACCCCTAGATG
>CAZGAS010000022.1:9974-11685 GCA_964523875.1 uncultured Planctomycetia bacterium
AAAAAAGGCCCAAAAGAGATTGTTAACGGAACAATCGAGGCTGATCACCAGGAAGCGGCGATAGATAAATTAAACCAGATGGGCTATATGCCGATTAGCGTTATCCCCGCTAAGAAAGACTCTCTCGCGAAGAATCCCCAGGCACAAGATACAGGTAAAGAGGCCAGCCAGACAGCCCAGCCGGGGAAGGTTCGCTCAAAAGACCTCACTATATTTATAGAGCAGCTTGCCAGCCTGATAAAATCCAAGGTACCAATCCTGGAAGCGATAGGGGTTCTTCACGAGCAGATAGAAAGCGCTTCTTTGAGGAAAATCATTCTGCATATCCAAGCTGAGATAAGAGAAGGTAAGACATTATCACAATCTTTAAACAGGTATCCTAAGGTCTTTCCGATATTATACATCAATATGATTGAATCCGGAGAAGCGGGGGGTGTGCTGGAGAAGACCCTTATGCGATTGGCTGATTTCAGGAACAAGGATGAGGAGACAAGGGCGAAGATAGCCTCGGCCCTGGCATATCCGATCTTTATTATAATAGTCGGTATCATGACGATAATCGCTCTATTTATCTTTGTTATACCCAGGATGACCTTGCTATTTGGCGAAATGGGCCAAACAATGCCTTTGCCAACAAGAATATTATTGGCGATAAGCAATATCTTCAGGCATTACTGGTATTGGGTCTTGGGAGCAATAGCGGCTATTATGCTCGTGATTAAACGGAACGGCAGAAGGCAGAGTGAAAAGATAATTTTCGATAGATTTAAATTGAAATTACCGCTTATAGGGGATTTTTTAAAGAAGAGCCTGATAGTGGGGTTTTCTCGCACCTTTGCCCTTCTTCTCGCCAATGGCATACCTATCTTGCAGGCTATAAAGATAACTACACCGACACTGGATAATGAAGTCTTCAAGGTAGAGCTGCAGACAGTGCATAAGAATATAATTGACGGCATGAGCCTGGAACAGAGCATGAAAAAATCGAAATGGTTTCCGCGTTTTATGACTAATATGCTCGCGGTAGGAGAAAGAGGAGGAAACTTAGAGGAAGCGTTATTAGATGTAGCGAGGTTCTATGAACGTGAAGTGGATAAGACGACTAAGATTATTACCTCTTTGCTTGAGCCCGCTATTATATTAGTGACAGGCCTTATAGTCGGATTTATTGTCTTTGCTATGCTTCTGCCGATATTTCAGCTCAATTTTGGAGTGAATTAATTTAAACGTATAATCAATTGATTCTTTTCGCGAAAAGCGCCGGGCACGCGGCAATCCCAATCCTTGAGATTGCTTCTCTGTTTGTAAGCATATCGCGATGACAAAAAAAGGAGAATACCACTATGATACTTTATCAGTACAGGAAAAGGGCCTTTACCTTAGTTGAACTATTGCTGGTCGTAGTTATCCTAGGCGCGCTGGCGGCTATGATAGTACCCAGGCTTGTTGGCCGCACAGAACAGGCAAAGGTCTCTATTGCCAGAGCGGATATTACATCAAACATACCATTAGCATTAGACCTCTATGAACTGGACAATGGCAGGTACCCGACTAATATCCAGGCGCTTATGACTAATTCAGGCGGATCCAAAAGCTGGAACGGGCCTTATTCAAAGAATGACCCGATAGACCCCTGGGGCAATGAGTATAAATATAGATACCCGTCTTCTCATGGCAGGGACTATGACCTGTATTCACTGGGCCCTGATGG
>CAZGAS010000022.1:11785-12879 GCA_964523875.1 uncultured Planctomycetia bacterium
AAAAGCTTTTACATTAATCGAAGTTATGCTCAGCGTGGCTATATTATCAATAGCCCTTGTCCTGATATTGCAGGCGTTTGCTCATTCTCTCAGCATACTGCGTATTACAGAAGATAATTTAACAGCAACCTTGATAGCGGGAAATAAGATGGCCGAGGCGCAGATAATGGCTAAAGAAGACTGGGACAGCTTTGAAAAAGGAATGGATAAAAGGTTTAGGTCTCAGGATATCAAGTGCCGATGGAAGATGGATATAGCTGCTGTTGAGCTGGATACGGAGGATGATTTTGAGTTGGATGGAGCGTTAAACGAGGTCAATGCTTCTCTCTCCTGGGAAGAAGGAATAAGAAGCGGTGTTATCACCTTAAGCACCTTTATGAAAAATTATGAAGAGGAATAGAGATTACTATTACGGCAAAAAAGCTTTTACATTAGTTGAGATCCTTGTAAGCGTAGGCATAGTCTCTTTAGTCGCTGTTGCGCTATATTCTCTTTTTGCAAATGGCGTAAACGCGTGGCGCAGGGGCAGCGAGAACAAGGTTTACGAGCGAAATATAAGGCTTACTTCTGAAAAGCTGACAAAGGAATTAAGAAATGTCTTTGAGTTTTCTATGATTCCCTTTGAAGGCACAGAGGACCTTGTGATGTTTCCCGCTTTGATGCCGGCTGTATTGGATGATGAGGAGGATATTGCCCGGGATTATTATCAGGTAGGGAGAATAGCGTATTTTTTTGATAAATCAAAGGACGCGCTTTCTAAAGAAGTTAAGCCCTTTTCCGAGGTGCTGGATGAAGAAGAGATCGGTGAGTCGAAGATACTGATTCAGGATGTCAGCGAATTAAAGATAAGTTATTGTTACCTTGATAACGCGTCAGGTACATATAAATGGAAGGATGACTGGAAAACAGAAGATCAGGATAGTATCCCCCAGGCGTTAAATATAGAGATAACCTTTAAAGGGCCTGCCGGGGAAAAAGGGACATTCAGTAAGGTAATCTTTATTCCTGTGGGAACAGGCGAGCAGAAGATAAAATTAGGCAGTACGACCATGCAATTGAATAGCGCCGCTACCGGCGAATAGTGTGCCAGGCAG
>CAZGAS010000022.1:12979-18536 GCA_964523875.1 uncultured Planctomycetia bacterium
CAGTACGACCATGCAATTGAATAGCGCCGCTACCGGCGAATAGTGTGCCAGGCAGGAATATAAATATATTTACGCTAAGAATAAGAATACGAATATGATAATTAAAACCAGGACTGCAAGTATCTTAATACTTACGCTCTGGATGCTGAGTTTTTTGACTATATTTGTTGTCAGCCTTGGCTATAATGTATCGGGCCAATTACGCCTGGCAGGGCATATCCAGGATAGATTAAAGACGTACTATCTTGCCAAGGCAGGCGTAGAGCGCGCAATTATACGGTTTATCATGGATGAGACGCCTAACTATACCAGCTTAAACGAGCAATGGTCTAATGACGAGGATTTCTTTAAAGATACACCTTTGGGCGATGGAACTATAACCGTAAGTTATCGATTGGATGATGAGTTTACTGATGATGAGCTGGCTCAAGAGTTGACTGTCTATGGCCTGATGGATGAGAACAGCAGGATAAATATAAATAAGGCCCCGCTCAAGATACTTAAGAGCCTGATAGCGCGCGCGGATGAAGTGGAGACAGAAGAGGTTGATGATATCGCTAACGCTATTCTTGATTGGAGAGATAAGGATGTTATAGTCTCTCCCGGCGGCGCGGAGAGCGAATATTATGAGGGCCTTGAGTCACCTTATCCATGCAAAAACGATGATTTTCAGATATTAGAAGAGCTCTTGCTGGTCAAGGGCGTGACTCCGGCTATATTTTTAAGCATCTCCGGTATAATCACAGTTTACGGTGAAGGTAAGATTAATATTAATACCGCAAATTGGCGTACATTTTGCGCCCTGGGCTTAAGTGATGAACTTGCTGGAAGGATAGTCGAGTTCCGCAGGGGCGAAGATGGCATAGAAGGCACGGAAGATGATAATATATTTAATACTGTCGCCGAGATAAGGAATATAGGTTCCCTCTTTACGGAAGAGGCGCAGGAGATAAACAGTATAGTCTCTCTTAACGCGCTTACCGTGCAGTCAAATGTTTTTAGGATAAACTCAACAGCTGGTGTTGAAAAAGGTTCTTATAGCATGCATAGCAGTATTGTTAGTGTTGTTGAGATACTGCAAAACGAAAGCCCAAAGACGCTTTATTGGCATGAATACTAATAAGGCACAAGGCATAAGGCACAAGGCACAAGGAAAAAGTAAAAAGGAAATATGAAATTCCTATTTGGAAAACAGAAAAAGATTAAAACTGTACTTGAGATAGATGATGATTGGCTCAAGATAGTACAGGTCCAGTCATTTAGAAAAGAGCAAAAGATTACTCAGGTTATAGTTGAGAAGATTGTGCCTCCGGCGGACGATAAGGCCCCTGACCGTGTTAACGTCCTGCTTAAAGAGCTAAAAATAAATCCAAATTTTTTGACAATATCCATACCGCATCAACTTGTGGTTATAAAGAACCTTGAGCTGCCTTCTGTGAATCCCGCCGAGGTAAAGGATATGGTGGAACTCCAGATAGGCAAGCAGACGCCATTCGCGAAAGAAGAGATAATATATGATTACGAGATTGTAAGTACTAATACTGAAGGCTATAGCAGGATTATATTAGTTATCGTACACCAGGATATTGTCAGGTCGTGCCTAAAAACATTGCAGCAGGCAGGGCTTGATACTGAGAAGATAGCCTTAAGCTCAGAAGGATTGTTTGCCTGGTGTAAGGCGGTTTCCGGGGAAGAGGCAACTGACCAGCCATATGTCGTAATAGATGTGGATTACGATAAAAGTGATTTCATCGTAATCCTGAAGGACCACGTTATATACTATAGAAATATCTCCATAGGATTTCTGCAATCTTTG
The DNA here is from genome assembly GCA_964523875.1 of uncultured Planctomycetia bacterium. Taxonomy (GTDB): domain Bacteria; phylum Omnitrophota; class Gorgyraeia; order JABMRG01; family JABMRG01; genus JAUVHV01. The sequence goes on from CAZGAS010000022.1 coordinate 14,796, forward strand.
GATGCGTTGGATAAATGGCACGCTAAATTCATAGAGGAGATAAACCATTCTATATACGCTTATCATAGCGAGATGATAAATGAGGAGATAACAAAGATTATTATTACAGGAGGGGAGATGCTTGCCTCAAGCCTGGACAAGGATGTCTTGAAGGCTGTAGTAGGATTACCGGTAGATATTATACCCCAGGCAGAGAATATTCCCTTAACAGAGCAGTGCAAAAGCAAGTGCGCTGATATCGCCAAAGAGGTATCTTTATCGTCTCTTTTTGGCCTTGCGCTTAATACGGACGAGATAAAGATCAGCCTTATGCCGCAGCAGTTGCAGATAGAAAAAGGGGTAAGGGAGAAGGGCAAGGACCTTTATTTTTTTGGTATTTATCTGGCGTTTATATTGGCGACAGCGTCAAGCATCTTTTTAGGCAGGTTATACACCAAGGAGCAGTACCTACAGGCCCTAAAAGAAGAGGTGTCTAATATCCAGTACAAGGTCGATGAGATAGGTAAGATGATATATGAGGCAGAGGGCATAAAGATGCGCGTTAATACAAGAAACCTTATGCTCAATTTTATCTTTGAAAAACACAAGGTTATCCCGCCTGATATATATTTGACGTCAATTCGTTTTAATGGCAAAGACCGCCTGACTATACGCGGGGCATCCACGGTCATGTCCGCAATATTTAAATTTGTCAACGTACTCGAGGAGTCAAAATATTTCCAGGATGTTAAGACAAAATTTGTCACAACCCGCAAGGCGCATGGCAAGGACTTAACGGAGTTTGAGATAATCTGCCCTTTAGACAGTAGTGTTCAGGAGCAGCTGGCCCTGCTGGACAACGCTCAGTCAGGTGAACTGGAAGAAGAGAGATGAAGAATATTTTTTCAAAATTATCCAAGAGAGAACGGTACGTACTGTATGTATCAACTGTGGTCATTGTCGCCGTCTTTTTTGATAAGATAGTTATAAGCCCGCTTATTAAGAAGATAGAGAAGCTTAACAAGGATATATTTATTCATGAGAAGAGGCTGCAAAAATCTCTATACCTGTTGTCACAGGAAGAGAGGATTATCAAGGAGCATAAAAGCCATACGAAAGATTTAAAACAGGTCTCCTCTGATGGAGAGGAGAAGTCAAGGCTGCTCTCTGAGATAGAACAGACAGCGAGAAAATCTTCAGTCTTTCTTAAGGATGTAAAACTCGGCTTAACAGAGACATCGGGCCCGTATACGAAATATACAGTCGAGATAGTAGCTGAGTCAAAGATAGCGTATCTTGTGGATTTTGTTTATCAACTGGAGGCATCTGCCAGGCTACTTAAGGTCAGGGGCTTTTACCTGGCACCTGTAAAGGAGCGCTCCCAGACGCTGAAGGCACAGATGACTATTACAGAGACTCTTATCTCCTCTAAGGATGCTACATCCGGTGAATCGGATATAGCTGTTGATAATGATTAGAAAACAACACTTAATCTACCTTATCTCTCTTATAGTCCCGGTCCTAATTATATATGCCCTCTTCTGCCTCTACGCGAATTATATATATGTGCCTAAAAAAATAGCGCCGGCAGTACAGGCGTATGTAAACTCAGGTTCATTCAAACCCTTTACAATCTCCGTTAGTAAGGTAACCTTCCATCCCTTTAGGGGGTTTATATTGCATGACCTTTCAGTAAAGAGCCCGACTCTTTTAAAGGGTAATGATCTTTTACAGGCGAGGGTTGTTGATGTTGATATCTCCTTCTTATCATTGCTGTGGAAGAAGATACATATAAAACGGCTGCGTGTGTTAGGCGCGCGGTTTACAATAGGACGTGACGCGAAAGGCATATGGAACTTTAGCCATATCAAGGATGCCTGCTACGCGAAGGGGCCTGATTCTTTTAAGATTGCTATAGATAAAATGCAGCTGCCACACTGCGAAATGGTATATATAGATTATTTTAAGAAAGAGAATTGCATTGAACGTGAATTCGATAATATAGGGGTTTATCTTAAACGTTACGCCGGTTCTATGTATCGCGTTCGAATCTCAGGTAGTGATAAAGACAGGAAGAAAGAGTCTATCTCATTGACATTATCATATGACGCGGTTAAAAACTCCGTGAGAGGAAAAGCCAGGCTTGCTACTACATATATAAATGACTATTGGGAATATTACTTAGATGAAGCGCTTAAGCCCTGGCGCGTTACATGTGAGAAAGCAAAGTTTAATACATCGTTCTCTTACGTTGGCAATACCTGGAGATTGGATGGAAATTACCTGATAGATAAAGCTGTTTTGAGCTATGGTGAAGCGGCGATAACCGCGGATATAGTGCTTGGGCATGAACTTACGTATTTTAGTGATTCGCCCAACAAGGCAGAATCGCGCATAGAGGCCCGTTTAAAAGATGTCTCCTCCTTGCTTGGCAATTATCGTTTGCTTGATAAGGGCAGGTGCTATATTATAATCAGCAAGGACGGGATAAAGATAGAGGAGATATCCGGTACTGTAAGGGGCCAGCCTGTAGCCTTGACAGGTAAGTTTAAATTTGGCGATAAGCGCGAATTCACCTTAAATGGCACAGTGGCTGATGTTTGCCACGACTTCTCTTTGAGCTTGCCTACATATACATACGGCACAGCTTACTGGGACGCGAAAAAGGGCGATTCCTTTTTTAAGATAAAAGCGGATATGCGAGACTTAAAGGACTCGCTTTTCAGTCTCAGTATTGATGGCGATATCTATCTGCCTGATCTATCAGAACTTCTGAAGATAGATAGAGAAGACCTTTCAGGTGAGATTAATTTCTCAGGCTATTTAAAAGGTGAGGCAGACGAGCTTGATAGTTTACAGGGAAAACTTTCTGTTACAGCCAAGAACCTATCTTTTTTTAAGTTGCAGGCAATATTTTTTAGCTTTGACATGCGGGCGAAAGATGGTATATTTGAAGGTAATATGCCGCCCGCGTATTTTTACAAAGGCAGGATATACGGCAAGATACGGACAAACCTGGAAAGAGTAGGCGCGGAACTTTATATCGATGGATTTGACCTTGAGGAATTTTCAAGAGTGCACCCGCAATTGAAAAATACAACAGGCCAATTAGCCGGCTCTATCGCGTTTGTAAGCAGGATAAATGATTTTTATGATACAATAACAGGCTATGGCAATCTCAGGCTCAGGGGTTGTGACCTTCGCAACACGCCACTCTTCTCGTCTGTGGAGAAGGACATGAAGAATTTTGATAAGAATTTTATAATGCCGGTCTTTAAAAAAGCGGAAGTCATACTATTTATCGCGAATAAGTGTTTTAATATAAATTACGCTTTTTTCGACGCGAACGATTTAAATGTACACTTCTTAGGAAAGATAACCTTTGACGGTATATTTGACATAACCGCGGGAACAAAGATATTTGGAACAGGATTCTTTAGAAAACTCTTAACGCCGCATATCTTAGGTTTTAACCTGGTTAAGGATGTGGTTGAGGTCAATATTGCAGGAAAGTGGCCCGATCTAAGCTCAACAGCAAAGATTGAACCGATGGCGTGGTTGAATGAATTTTTTGGCTTTGGCATGAAAGCGAAACCGGAAAAGTACGACCTCGAAAAACTCTGGGCTATCTAAGGGGTCAAGTCTTATCTTTGTAACTTAACGTACATAACTCCTATATGTTAAGTTACAAAGATAAGACTTGACCCCTTACAGGCGTGTTATTAATATGAAAAATTTTATAACAGAGATTATAGACAAGGA
>CAZGAS010000023.1:0-17418 GCA_964523875.1 uncultured Planctomycetia bacterium
CTATTATTTATAACGTTTTGCCTGCCAACATTATTCAATACGAATATTATTGCCCTTCCTCCGCCTGCGGGCTATTTATTCTTTGTAGCAAGAGTTCAGATAATTTCTGTAGCCGGTCTATCTCCTGCTGTAGTCCCTCCAGGGTTGTCTTTACGCGCGCTAGGGTATTCTCAATAGTGTCAAAGCGTTTTCCTGTCTCAATAAACCTTCTCGCTACATATTCGCCCATGCTCTCGGTGGTCACCAGCCCGTTTTTATCAACAACCTTTGTACCTATAGGCACAAGGCGGTTTACAGTTCCTACCTGTTTGAGTTCCATGCCAGGGCTAATCTTGACACTCCCCGCCTGCTCAGGCTCATTCTTCGCGTACATCGAAGAGGCCAATAAGATGATGAAAGCTAATATTAAAAATATTGCGTAAAAAGAATATTTTTTCATATAATCCCCTTTGAAGGTTTTATTAAAAACCTATTTAGCCTCTATTAAATTACGCGCTGTATCTACCCATGAGCTATCGTGAAACCTCGTCTCTCTAAAAAACCAGTATTCCGCGCCCCATAAGAATATAGTCTCTATGCCAAGTAAGCGCATACGCGAAAAATCCGCTTCAATCTGCGAAGGACTCGATGTTACGGGTTGGGCCTTATTCGCGTGAACGAGTTGTCCGTGCTCCCATGGTTCTGCCTGCAGTTCTGTTATCCATACAGGAATATTGTTTTTAATAGAGTGTGCTTGTATATTCCTGATATATTTTTCCAGTTGGCTAGGGGATGCCTTAAATGTTATATTCATTCCAAAAAATTTCTGGCCAATTGTTGGGTAAATATTAAGCCCTAGAATATCACATATAGCGGACGCGTCCTTAAGAGGGTTATTTGATGAGAAAAATCTGTTTGTGTATCGCAGGAACCTGTTAGGATAAGTCGCTATATTTATCATAAGCGGCCTCTGTTTTTTATCAATCTCCCTTATAAGCGCGGCCTCATCTTTAAGGAAATCTTTATTAATATACCAGAGGTCCGGACCTGCCCTGTCAAGCGGCTCGTTTTCCACCTGCCAGCAGATAATCGCCTTTTCGTCTTTGTAGCGCTCTACGACTTTTTTTACAAACCTCAGCGTGCCTTGCCTTAAATACGCGCTCTTTGAGACATCATATCCATAGCTAAGCTTTATTTTTTTAAGTACCCATTCGGGGATAAAATACTCCGGCCACCGAGGCGCCTTCATGCCTACGCTTAAAACAATTGCCATGGACCGCTCTTTTGCTTTTTTGATCTGGTAATCAAGCCCTGTAAAATCATATATACCCTCTTTCGCTTCTATCTTGCTCCAGTACGCGCCAAGACGGATGAGGTCAAAATCCATGTCAATTATACTCTTGTAAGCCGCCTTCCATGGCTCATCCAGATAAGCGCATTGGACAGGGCTAAAAGTCACACCAACCCTGACGTTATCAGGGAAAACGTTACCAGCAAAAAATGCTGGCGCGATAATAAGCAGGATAAAGATATATTTTCTCATACAGCCTATTCTTTTCGTTTTTTTATGGTTACCCAGAATTCCATGTACTTACCAAACATAAGGCGCGTCTGCGCGTCCAGGGCAGGGACCGCGCTAAGAAGTACGCTTATAGGTGGTATGAGCAGCCACTCAAAGGCATGGCCTATCCTTCTTAGAATGTTATGCTTGACTTTTCTCTCAGGCAGAAGCAGAAGGCTTAGTATTACGCAGACAACGAGCCCGAAAGACGCCAGGGTGAATATAGTGCCCACGATACGCGGCGCGCTATAATAGAACATGCTGTGTTCATATTGCCGTGTCGCGAATATTAGTGGGAGCCAGCTGACTATGCTTAAAAGAAATGGCCAGGTTGTCCATGAAAGGTGCGCGTCAAATAGCTTGAAAGTGAGGACTATTCTCTTAAACAGAGATATATTCTTTGCCCTGAGAAACGCCCTCATGACTATCGGTATGTTTTCAGCGCCCCATGCCCATCGCCTCTTCTGCTTATAGACATTGACAACAGTACTCCACCAGGTCTCAGCCTCAGTAACATCCATTGACAATGTTGTATAGATGGGAACAACCCTGTACCTTCCGTCATAATGTATATATGCCTTCCAGAAGATGGCTGAATCATCTGATATCATATCTACGGGCCAGTAGTCTATATCAACAAGCGCCTTAAAGCTCATGCTGTGGCTCGAGAACGTTACCAGTTTTTCGGGATTTGTAGCCTCTATAAGCTGAAAAAAAGACGAACCAACATCAAGAACCCGCGCGAACCCGGGAGCCTGCCATATATTATTGTGGAATACAGGTATCGGCTGAAAACTCGCGTGTGTCCTATCAGGCGTTATAAGGTAATGATACGTGAGGCAGGCAAAATAATCCGCGCTGACTACTGTATCCGCGTCAAAGCACGAGCAGATTATATTTTCATGTGGTATTTTAATCTTTTCAAAATATGCCTGGGCCTTCCGTGCGGCAAACGAAGCATTGGCTGCCTTGACCCGCGCTTCGCCTGAGATACCTGTTGGATGCAATACAACAGAGAAGTGCTTAAAACTTTTAGCATACTTCTCTTCTATTCGGCTTATATCCGCCTTGACGTTATCAGGGGCCGTCTCCTCAAGCGCTATAAAAACAACAATGCGCTTAGCGGGGAATGTACCTTTTAGCAGGCTTATGATGCCGGGCTCGACTATCTCACGACTCTCCCTCGCTACAGGGAATATAACAAGCTGATATATATCCTTAAAAAGAGGCGGCCGTTCTTTTTGTACGCGTAGATGGTTTATCTCAGTCTTATGTATCTGGCAGGCGAGGCGCGATTTTATATCTTTTTTACCCTTAACGCTGCCTAAGGAGCTGTAATAACTCTCAAGCGCGTCTATGCCTTTTGCCCTGTCTATCCAATTTGTCTGTTTTTCCATTGACAAACGATAATATGATAAAGAGAGAAAGATATTCATATAGAAAAGCCTCAAGAGCCAATAGAGGTCAAAGGCAATGATTACAACAGCCGCGGCAAGGGGGTTTTTGATAGAAAATATAGACATGCCTATCAGTATGGACCAGCTTAATAGCCCGGGTAATATCTCGAAAAACCTCTCTAAGGCCTTCTCTCTCCCTCTTAATCTATGGCGTGAAAAATGAAATTTCATTGTTCTTCTATTGCCTTCTCTTTTATCTTCCTTTTCTTTTTATCCCTTGCTTTCTTCTCCTGCAAAGGTTTCTGCCCCACGATGTCGAGGCTAAACAATCTTGATGATATATTGTCCAGGTAGTACAACTTGCCTGTATTCTCTATATAGAAGAGGTTGTGATTGGGTTTGACTTTTATCAAGGCATCAAGGTGAGGCCTGCCTACAGCCTCCATCTCTATAAGCCATGCCTGGCCCTTGTCGCGAAAAAGTATATGTGAATCATCATAAACCCAGAATGCCTGTTCTATACTGTTTCCCTTAACATCAACCCATAAAAGTTCCGGGCCTTTTTCAAATGTAATCCCCTCAATAACCTCTGTCAGAAAATTTACAACACCTATCCTCTTTTTCTCCCACAGGAGGAGCCTTCGATTTTTCCCGTAAAAAGAGCTGCCCTCAACCCCGTCATCCGTAAACCTGTATGGAAGGTGGTTGGTTATCAGCTCACCCTTTTCACTTATAAATAATATAATATCATCCTCTACCGGATGAATATTAAAAAAACCCTTATCAGCAAAAAGTGATTCACTTATATATTTATCATCAAGGAGTATTTCCGGCCAGGCCTGGTCAAGATTTGACCGGGTTAATACATAATCATTGCCAAGAACATAGATCTTCTTGTTGTAAAAACCGAAACCCGCGACATCGGTTATATATTCCGGATAGACCGCCTTGTTTGTAATATCTATCATATTGAGATAGCCGTTTTGAAATGTAAATATCTGCCTGGGCTGTGCCGGATCCCAGTCTATCTTTTCAGGGGTTACGGTAAAGAGTTCTGTAATATCCATGATAAAAGGCTTATCCTGTCCAGGCTCGATATAGAGGTATCTTATACCTGTATCTGAATTCAGGAGAAAGAGCATGCCCCCAGATTCGGCAACAGTATAGAGCTTAGAAAGAGTCATGCCGCCATAATCTGATTCTTCTCCCAAAAGGGGGTACTGCTTATTCTCATCGCAGTAATAGACAGTCCAGTCCTTTAGAGTGGCGCTCTTTTGTAAAAGAAAGAGGTTCATCTTAGGTAAAGGTATAAGGTTTTCAAACTTTTCATCCAGGAGAAGTTTGGGCTGGCGTTTATCAGGTATGAGTAGTATCTTGTCAAAGACACTCGCGTTATTTGGGGTTATTGTAACGTCATGAGACCAATCATAATAGCCATCCATGGTAAGCCTGATAATGTAATCACCCGGATTTAGGTTTTGTAAAGAGGCAGGTGTCTTTAGTTGGGTAAGCTCATTATTAAGATATATCGAGGCGCCGGGCGGCACAGTAGAGAGATATACAAGCCCTGTCTTGGCTATAGGCTCTATAGAGTTTGGTGTGAATATAAAACCAAAGGCATAGAGAACGATAAGCGGGCACGCGATCAGATAAATGACAAGAAATATGTAAAAAAATATCTTTCGTAAAAAAAGCATCCAGTAATTCCTTTTTAAAAAGCGGAGACAAGGATATCAATAATATCCTGCTTATTAAGTTTTTTGAATGAGCCAACCTGGCCGTAATGGTCTATTACATTGCCTGCCATCTCCTCGAACATCTCCGCTGGTATATCAATCTCTCTCAAAGACTTAGGCATGCCAAGGGATGTAAAGAAAACTTTTGTCTTAAGAATAGCCTCGTTAGCGATATCTATAGGATCCTTATCCGCGTCTATGTTCCATATATTTATACCATAAGCCGCCAGCCTTGGAACGGTCTTGTCGCTTAAGACGTTTTTCATCCAGCTGGGCATGATAATAGCAAGTCCTGCCCCATGGCTGATATCGTATATCGCGCTCAATTCATGTTCTATGCCGTGTGACGCCCAGTCAGAGTCTTTGCCATAACCTATCAGGCCATTTAGGGCGAGGGTTCCCGCCCACATCAAATTTGACCTCGCGGTATAATCGCGCGGGGAATGAAGAACAATTGGCCCGTATTTTAAGCAGACCTTGATAAGCGCCTCCGCAATCAAGTCCTGCACATCAGAACCCTTGGTATGGCTGAAATACTGTTCAAATATATGCGCTATGATATCAACTACGCCCGCGGCTGTATGATACCTGTTAACTGAGAATGTATATTCCGGGTCCAGTATTGAAAATCGCGGCCTTATATGCGGGGTACAGAGAGCGAGCTTACGTCTTGTATCCTCTTTTGTTATTACGGCATTACCATTCATCTCTGAGCCTGTTGCCGCTAGGGTAAGCACACAGCCTATATCAAGCGCGCGTTCAGGTGTGGCTTTTTTAATAAAAAAATCCCAGCAATCACCGTCATATTCAGCCCCTGCCGCGATTGCCTTTGATGCATCGATTACGCTTCCGCCGCCAACACCCAGGACTAAGTCAATATTACTATCCCGGCATACCTGTATGCCTTTATAAACACTCTTAAGCCTCGGGTTAGGCTGGATGCCGGAGAGTTCTTTATACTCAAGCCCCGCCTTCTTGACCTGGGCAAGCACCTGATAGAATATGCCGTTAGATTTTACGCTTCCTGAGCCGGTTACTATCAGTGCCCTCTTATACTTGCCTTTAAGCTCATGCTCAAGCGAGGCAACCTCTCCTTTGCCAAAATAGAGCGCGGTCGGTATGTAATATTTAAAATTGAGCATCCCCATCCCTTTTTTAACTATATAGTTTCGCAGCAATTTACTACAAAATTATTTAATTTCACCTGCTTTTGTAAGCGCTATCTTGACACAGACAGAGCCTATGACCTCAGATATTATTGTCGCGCCGATAACGACCGCTATTATAATATCGGCAAACCCGGCAAACGCGGCGTTTTGTTTCATTAAAAGCGCCAGGCCTACAACGATGCCCCCGTAAGGTATTAGCCCACCTGCTGTATATCTTTTTACATTGGCTGATGATTTCGCGATAGCCGCGCCACAGAGGGTGCCGGTTACCTTACCGACGGTCCTAAAGATAACAAAAAAGACGATTAGGATAGCGGCGGTAGGTAATACAGAAAAATCCAACTGCATGCCGCTTACCGTGAAGAATACAAGAAATATTAATTCTTCGGTATAGCGCTCAAGGACCTTAAAGACCTTATTCTGTTTGGGGTTAAAATTAACCACAACAATGCCCATTACCATTGTAGCAAGCAGGGCATCGCATTTGAGGATATCGGCAATACCAAAGCAGCACGAAAGAAGCCCGAATATCACAACAATCAGGACCCCTTCGCTCTCTTTTGAGACAAGTTTTGTAACAATATTTAAGAGCAAGCCGAAAAGAGTACCAAGAAAGAGTGAACCCGATATTATCATAAGCGGTACAGCTATAGACGCGTAAAGGTTAAAACTCGCCTTCAGCGCGAAGGACTGGGCTATAACAATAGCAAGGCTGAAATTCATTATACCAAGCGCGTCATCTGAGGCGGCAACACCCATTATTGTAGATGTAACATTGCCCTTAGACTTGTATTCATGGGTTATTGCTAAAGCGGGCGTAGGGTCTGTTGGAGAGGCAATGCAGCCTAATAATATGCTAAGTGGGATATAGGTGGTGAACCACCCTATTGAGGCACCGTGTATAAAAAAATGCGCTATCGCGAGAAAGCCTATTATGACCGCTAAAAAAGTGAACTCCGCTTCACAGATAGTGATCCATAGTATGCCCTTGCCAAGCTTTTTTAACCTGTTATACTGCAGGGTTCCGCCAATGGAGAAGGTAATAAAACAGAGCGCTAAATTGATGACAAGATTGGTCTGGCCTTGCGCCGCCTGCGGCATGAAACTCATTATATCCGGGTTTAAAAAGATACCCGCTAGTATATACCCTGTAATCTTAGGAAGCCTGAGCCTTATTGCTATTTCACCAAATATAAAACCTATTATTACTATAATACCAACAACCAAAACAGGGTCCATGCCAACATTTCCTTATTTGTAATATGGTAAAAGCGTTATCGCGATAAAAAGAAAGACTAATGTAATTATACCTACAATGATACCTATCTTAAACCAGCTTAAGAAACTTATCGTTATGTTTCTCTTTTTCTCCAGGCTTCCGAGGGCGATTATATTGGCGGTTGAGCCGATAATTGTGATATTTCCCCCGAAACATGCCCCAAAAAGCAGTACCCACCATAAGACATTCTGTGTACCGATCATGGCATTAAGGCTCTGTATTACAGGTATCGAGCCTGCTACTACAACAACATTATCCAGCGCGCTGGATATAAAAGCACTGCCAAAAAGAATAGTCGCGATAAGCCCGATCCTGCTCTCGGCTACAAGGAACAGTAGCTTTTGTGCCAGAACCTCCGCGACACCGGTTGACGCTAATATGCCGGCCTGGGCAAATAAGAACATGAAAAAAAGAAGCGTCCACCACTCTACATCGTGCTCTATATAGCTCCTTGCCTTCTGCCTGCGCCAGACCATAATAATAGCTGATGATAAGAGAGGCGCTATCAATAGTACCGTGTTCTGCCCTAACCCAAGTGCCAACTCGATACGATAATGCAAGGCTATAAGCAGAAGCGTAGCCCCGGAGATAATAAAGCCTATCTTAAGCCTTTTTTCTGTAGGCACTGAAAGAAGTTGTATGAGTATGTCATTGGGCCCGTATTCAGCTATCTTTTTATCAAGCTCTTTAATCTTGTTCCTAAAGATAAAAAGCATAATAATCGTAAGGATAAATAATGATAATATCATCAATGGAAAGGCGTATATTATAAAATGCTCAAAAGAAAGGTGAGCCTTTGCCGCTATCATTATGCCTATAGGATTTCCTATAACAGTCCCCGCTGAACCTATATTGGTGGCGAATACAGATGTGATGATAAACGGAACGGGGTCTACCTCAAAGTAATCGCTCAACTCAAGTATTATCATTATCATGAATAATATCGATGAGACCTCATCTATAGCGCAGGCTAAAAGCCCGGATGTAAAGATAAGCGCGATCATGAATCTTTTAGCGCTTATCTTTTTCATTACAAGGGCTTTTTGAAGGAGCCATGTAAAAAGGCCTATCTCCTTAAGAAATCCGACAAGTATCATCATGCCGATTAAGAAAAGGATGATCTCCATTGAGGAGTGTTCTATAAACTCCTGCAAGGTAGCGACACCTGTAAAAAGTATGATAGTTGTTCCGAGGAAGGCAAAGCTTAAGCGGAATTGCCAAAAAAGGAGTGTGCCTAATATCGATAAGCTGAATGTGCATAGCGCGATTATCTGATCTACGCTGAACTTGAGTCTGATACCGAGAAATCCGACAAAGACTACAGCAAAAAATAATAATATGCTTTTGTGGAACAGGTATTTTTCGTTTTCCATAAGGCCCTGTACTCCCTAAAATTTTATAAGCTTATCAGCGCCCGGGACCTAAGCGAATAACAACATAAAACGCTGTTTTTATATATTATCCGCTAAAAACCGCATAAGCTTAAACCCGCGTTCATAACCCGGGAAACTTTGTATCTCCAGTACATGCATATCGCGTGTATTCTTGTCTATAATAACATCAACACCGGCGAACTTGAGGTTTATTGTCTTAGCCGCTTGCAAGGCAACACGCTTTACCTTATCTATCTCTTTCTTATCCAGACAGGCCCTTAGAAAAGGCATCTTCTCTATCCTGCCGCCCTGGGACCAGTTTGTTATAAAACTTGAATCAGGGGCACTCTTCGCGTAAAGATAAGGTACTTTATTATAGGCCGTGTAGACTCTTATATCGAATTTTCTACGCTTATAGACCAGGGGCCTTACCTCTGCCTGGAATATAAAACCCCTATCTATGAGTATCTTGAGAAAAACCCCGCGGTCCTTATGAGAGACCTTGACTGGTTTCCAGTTGTAATCATAGGGCCTACTAATTATCGCGTTGGACCTGAAAAGAAAATTCGTATATATTCCGTTTTTATCTATATAGGTTATCCCCTTACCCATTGCCCCAAAACGCGGTTTTACATACAGGATATTGCCCTTTGCTGTTAGTTTGTCAACATCTGATACTCTTTTAACACTATATATGTGGGGGCTTTTGATGCCAGCGCGTTTGAGTTGGCGATATGTCTCCAGCTTATCCCTATCTACTATACACCCTCTTGGCGGATTGACAAAACGCAGGTCTTTTGCTCTATACCTTCTCTTTAATGTTTTGTCCACTCTAAGGAGGTACCTGATATAATCACTGCCAAAATCGATATCACCGTATATACGCTTATCCTTGTCATATCTCTCTACCTCGCTGTTCCAGTAATTATAAGGAAAGAAAAGTATCACATCAACTCTTTTTGCGGAGATATTAGGCAGGCGCTTATGAATAACGTCATCATAAGTTATAAATATTACACCAATACCGCGTTTGTTAAGCCTTAGCTTATGCGTGATAAACCTGTTAAGGGATGGCTCGAAAACCTTCTCTGTCATCATGGGATCGCCAATTACCAGCAGTATTTTTCTCATCCTTAAAACTCGAAATTTTCAGGGTCTATTATCGCTTTTTTAATATAATTAGGTAAACGTGATAATTTTTTTACTGAGGCTATTTTCAGTAGCAAAGGCAATATCTGCTTGCTGTACCTATTCGAGCTTGATATGGGTGCTAAGCCGGGATAACCAAATATTGAGATATGCGTTATGCCATTAATTTGATAAGAAGGGTTGCTTATAAGCGTAGGGTGGCAACTCTCAATTGGGTTAGGATAATCAACAGAGAGGTCAAGTACTATCCCGTAAGGGTTCATTAGATTGAGCATCTTTTTGGTAATGATGTACTCCTTGTTCTCTCTCTTCTCTTTTGGCCATGCCAGGCCGTTAACAAGAATATCGACATGTCTCATAAAATGCTTAGCATTTCGAAACTCATTTTTTCTTAATATCTTCACCTCAGCGGCAAGGGCATTAGCAACATAGAGCGCCCCGCTTGAAACAGCGCCGTAACCAAGCATAAGCACCCTGCAATCACGCGGTGATTTTTTCGCGGTATGGAAGGCCATTAACATACCTTGCTCACCTGACATAGCCGTACATTGTACAAGCCTTTCGCCTGCCCTGTTGGCTATTAGCTCCATAGCGATAGCCTTGACATTGACCTTATCCATAAGGCTGACAAACTTGGGGTTTTGTTCAGCATGAAGCATTGAAAAGAGGATATTATTACGCATCATCCTGAATTCATCAGGTAATGGGGGTTTAAGCTTAACAATAATATCCTGGGTAAATACCCTGTGCCTGTCACGTGTTATGATAGCGCCTGCCTCCCTGTATTCAGCATCAGTTATCCCAATGCGCAGGCCCAGGCCCTTTTCAGCGATAACCCTGTGCCTCTCTTCAATAAGCCTCTTTATTTCACGGGGAAGGAGAATTGCCCTTGTCTCTTTTCCGTTGGCAGATACCTCTTTTGCTATACCTATATTCATAATAATATCTCCTAATCTACATTTAAGTATTGCGGGTAATTGTGTAAGATGATTTGAAGCGGTGGCCTCAAAACTATTGGATATAATAGCCTTCTTATTAATATTATATTTATATTATACCAGTTGCATTATGATTGCAAGCAAAAAGAATCAATAATTACGATTACCTGCAGGGCGCCATGCGGGGGATATTACCTTGCTATGTTTATCTGTATCTAATAGAGACGCGAAAAAAAGCGCGGGATGGTTAAATCTCTCATTTATTATATCTAAGGTTCTGTTTATCCTGTATCTTTTGTTATCACGCAAAAAGAGCGAGTTTGTTGATGAATACGCGCAAAGCCTGGACCCGGTTATGCCTAAGAGCCGCACAGGTTCTTTAAGCGCGATGGACTGGAGAACAAGCCTTGCTGTATCATATATAGCCTTTGTATCATCAGTAGGTGAAATCAGGGCTTTTTGTCTGGTAATCGTCTTAAAGCTTTTATATCGTAAGGTAAGCCTTATGGTTCCGGTACTCAAGGCAGACCTTCTGAGCCTTTTTCCAACCATTACAGCCAACTCAAGAAGATAGCGTGAAAGCACTTTAGCATCTGAGGTATCCTGTTTAAATGTTATGCTATGGCCCATTGATTTTGCCTCTTCTTCACCACCTGCGGGTATAACAGGAGAATCATCAATTCCTCGTGCCATCAGTGGAAGGGTGAGCCCCTTTATACCAAAGACGCGTTTAAGTTGAATTGGGCTGTATCTGCTAAGTTCACCAAGAGTCTCTATGCCCAGCAGATTAAGTTGTTCACTTGTCTTCTTTCCAATACCGCAAAGCTCGCTTACCTTGGTATCCCTGAAGACATCAGGAACATCCCCTTTTTTCAGGGTATAGATACCGCCTGGCTTGGCCTTTTCACTCGCGAATTTCGCGAGAAGTTTATTATGCGCGATACCTATTGAAGAACTCAGGCTCAGGTTGCTCTCAATCTTTGTCTTTGCATCCCTGGCTATATCTTCGGCAGTACCAAATAGATGCATTGTATCTGTAACGTCAAGAAAGAATTCATCAATGGAGAATATTTCAATATCAGGGGTAAAAGAGTAGAGTATCTTTGCTATATTCGAGCATGCCAGGGTATATTTATCAGTATCTCCAACAACAAAGACAATATCAGGGCAGAGCGCCTTTGCCTGGTATTTGGTCATGCCGGTTTTTACGCCATAAGCCCTGGCCTCATAAGACGGACTTACAAGGACAGTCCTGGCATTGGAACCGACAACAGCGATGGGTCTTTCAAGTAAAGACGGGTTATCCCTTTGCTCAACAGACGCGAAGAACGCGTCCATATCTATATGAAGTATTGTACGATCCATAACAGGTTATCCATTGCTTGAGGCTGTTTAACTGGATTTGCCCTTAATATATAAAAATAGCCTTTTTTTATTTCTAGTGCGCGTATTTATAAAAAATGAAAATTCTTAAGTTTTTTGTGCCTAGGGGTGCCCCCTTTAGGAGAGTCTCTCTTTTTTATTAGAAACGTCCCCTTTTGCCTTTTGCCCCTTTGCTTAGAAGCTCTTTATGATGTCGAGGACCTTTTCAAGATCGCTCTTGTCCTGCGAAGATTCGTCCTGGGACTCCTTGTTAGCTTCATGGTCTTTGTCTTCTTTAAAGATCACATCAGCTATCTTGTATATTGCCATGCGCGATAATGCCCGCTTTGCCTTTGAACCAAGATGAAATTCCGGATTATCCATAGAGCCCTTTATCTTAAAATCAAATACAATCTCGCCTGAAGGGTCAGAAAAATACTTGTAGAGGTCTTCTGTCCCTGTTGGCCAAAACTTATTAAAGCTATGATCCTTCTTCGGTTCAAACTCGAGATTAGAGAATCGGATCTCATTAGTAGAGCCTATATTACCATTGTCAAAATTGAATACCAATTCACCGCTTGCGCGGCCTTTTTTAAATATAAACGGGGAAAACCTATCATAGTATGGCGCGAAGTGGACAAAATTAACATCACTGATAATAAAATTATTCATCATCGTCAGTTTTTTGGCTGTAGGCTCATACCTTGTCTCCCACTCTAAGTACTGCGGGCGATTTCCATTAACAACGCCCCTACCTGTAGATGTTAGATAATCAATACCTTTAAAGTCTTTTCTCAGGTCAAGGGTCACCATTGCCCTTATATCCTTGATGGTCGTTATATAGCCCCTATTGTCAATATAGCTATCATCAAAGGTAAGTACCCCTGATGAGATATCAAAGACAGGGTCTATCTCCATTAATTGGCTTATATCTTTTACAGGGCTTAGAAGGTATGAAAATATACCCATTATCTTGTCCTTGGCGCCCATCTTTTTTATTGGTTTCGAACTCTTAATAACCTTCTCCATCTGTTGAATGCTAACCTCTCCGCTTCGGTTCCTGTCTATGTATATCTCTAATTCCTCAATCCTGATATCACTTATGTTTATACCTTTTAAAAGATTGCTATTGTCGCGGGCCTTGTAACTACAGCTTACAGAGGGGACCTTTGCCAGGTAGGGATGCGAAAAACCTCTTGGATTTTTAATCCTCAAATTCACTATCTTTATTGTTCTCTTATCAAGATCAAGAGAGAGGCTGTCGATCTCCATAAAAGGAGGCAGGACATTGGTAAGTACTTTATCTATACTCTGGTTTAAGAGCTGCTGCCTGTTAAGATAGATATAACCTGCTGACGCTAATACCATAACCAGCAGGATAATCATTACAATCTTTATAATTTTCATATCTTCTCTTTCTCTATGCCCGCTTCAGGAAACAATATCATTAATAATCTCGTACGCGGCGCGTGGATGTGATACATATTTAAGGTGCTTACGCATGATATTCAGGCGCCTCTTATTTGCCATAAGGTCAGCGATTTTTTGGCCGCCCGATTCCATATCATGTATCCTGATAGCGACGCCTGACTCCAGGAGATAATCGCTATTGCGCTGTTCTTGACCGGGTATAGGATCAATAATAGCTATCAGTGTCTTACTTGCCAATACCTCAGATGTTGTAAGCCCTCCGGGTTTTGATATAACAATATCAGACGCGGCCATAAGCTCATGCATGTTTTCTACCATTCCAAGGACATTAACCTTTATATTCTTCAGGGTTCTTCCAATTACCCTCATCTTATGCACAAGCATCTTGTTACGGCCCGCAAGTACAACTATCTGCAATTTCTGTTTCACGTCCTTAAACGAGCTTAAGAGATGCATGTAGCCTTGCAGGTTGTACCTTCCGCTTATCATAAGTATCATCGGCTTGGCCGCGCTGAGCTTTAATTTTTTCCGAAGCTTACTTTTATTAGGATTCAGCGCGAATTTTGGGTCAACAGGGATACCTGTCAATATGATATTCGAATCTTTTATATTGTGTAGTTTCAACACCCTCTTCTCGCCTTCGCTGGCAACATAATATTTTGAGACGTGCTTATTTATCCACAAGGAATGGACCGCGAAATCTGTTACAACACAGTAAAAGGGGATATTAAAAAGCTTGAGGCTCTTCAGGCTGCCAAGCGCGTCCCAGCCTAAAAAATGCGTGAATATCAGCGCGTCAGGCTTGAACTCTTTAACATATTTGACCAGGCTCGTTATATGCATATTGCCGACAATATGATGCAGGCGTGTGGTTATGTTGGCTTTTTTGAATTTATAAGAGCGGTCATAAAGGTATCCCCACAGTTCAGGTATCCTTTTTATTATTTCAAGATAACTGCCCTTGTAGAGCTTCCTGAAATAACCCGGCGTATAATCAAGCATATCGATTGTTTCTGATACAGCGATCTTTTTTTCGTCACAAACTGCCTTAAGCGCCTTTGCCGCCTGCATATGTCCGGCACCTGCTGAAGCGTAGAGCATTAGTAATCTTGGAATCTTTTTCTTTTTCACTTTAAACACCTCCACAAAGTCTATTATATAAAGAAAATAGCGGATTTGAAAGTTAAATCCGCTATTTTTATTAAAAGTTTATTTCCTACGCCCAGTAATCCAGGATATCTAAACCTATCTCCGTAAAGAGCTGTTTAAGCCTTATCATCGGAAGCCCCAGTATATTAAAATACGAACCTCGTATCCTATCGTATATTAATGAGCCTATGCCCTCTATGGAAAATCCGCCTGCCTTATCATATGGTTTTAAGGCGTTAAACCATCTATCTATATTTCCTGGTAAGAGTTTTTCAGCATAGAGCAGGCTCTTTTCAGTACCTGAGGCGCTCTTGCCGGTTAGAGAATTAAGCAGGCACAACCCCGTAACAACCTCTAGCCTTTTTCCGCTGAATGCCTTAAGCAGCCTCTTTGCCTCTTTCGCGTTGTGGGGTTTTCCAATAAGGCGCTTGTCAAGTACCACAAGAGTATCAGCGCCAATAATGACGCTATTTTTATATCTTTTTGAGCAGGCAGAGGCCTTTAATTTCGCGTTGCAGAGTACGTTCCATCTTACTGAGTGTCGCTGGTCATGAACCTCCGTCACGTGAGTTGTATGGGCTTTATGGCGTATGCCACATGAAGTAAGTATCATAGAGCGCCTCAGGGATGCTGATGCCAGTACTATCATCTTGCTCATGGCGTAATCCGCAGGTTGCTCTTCTCTATCCAACCGTCATCAATAGAGACTGCCGCTTGTGAATAATCTGATATAAAAAGAAATTTTATCTTTACCCATTCAGTATCATTGACCAGGGCAGTATCTTCTGTTAAGGCTACTATATCTTTATCTCTAAGCTCGGTTATTCTTGATTTGGCGGGTTCTGAGTAGACAGGCCTATCCACTACCATATAGAGCCCCCCGCCTGTATCATGCGTTCCGTTAACCAACGCTGTCTTATAATCCTTACACAATTGTGTAAACTCTTCCTTTAGTTTCTTATCAGTGCTGAAAGTCTTAATGCCATCTACCATCGCGTCCCATGATTGGTTTGTACCATACACGGCATAAGCCGTATTGCAGCTTATGAAAAGATAGAATGCGGCAAGGAGATATAATCGGATTGTATATAACATTATTTTCGCGGTTTACGATAATAGATAATTATAAGATAGGCTATGGAGAAGAGTGTAAAATTCGCGATAGTAAAGCCCTTCAAGACTACTTCTTCGGTGACCAGGCCGTGAGGAAGCATGCATGCTAAACATATCCACACGCCAAATGCCCACCATAGGCTTATGTCCTGAGATGACTTTCGCATTATGACCCTTGTAACCAGGGGTATGTTCCAAAATGGAAGAAGAATTCCCGCTACCAGGGATATCTTAGCTAAGATGCTCATATTGTTTACTCCTTGAATACGCGCATCCTTGCGGCTGCGCATGTTTGGCAACAACATCTTTTATAGGGACGCATGTAAATATTTTACCACTGATTGTCTTGTGCTTGCCAACACGGTCTTGATAAATATCACAAAAGTATTTATTATTATCGATTTTTTTAAGGTGTTGACAGGGGTCGTTAAGAACTCCGCAGCAGAGACCGCACTGCTTGCACATAGCTTCATATTCCTGCTCCTTTGCCGCGAGGTAAGCGTTATACTTTTTTGTTTCGATTAAAAACCTTCCCAATGTAAGACATCGTTCAACGACCTATTTTTGTGCTGTGATGGCTTCTGCTTTGGCCAGCCGAGAGATACTATACTTACAAGTTTTGTCCCTGTAGGCGCGTTAAGCATTTTCAGGATATCATCTGTATAAGGTTTTTTATCTCCCGCGATCCAGCAGGCGCCAAGGCCAATATCCGCGGCCTGTAACAGTATATTCTCTGTAGCGGCACAACCATCTTCAACAAAATATTTAGTCTCAGCACAGATTACAATAATCGCAGCCTGCGCGGATCTTATGAACTTTCCATTAGGCGCGAGAGAGGCGATATTATCTATCCTGGCCCTGTCAGTAATCACAACAAATTCCCATGGCTCAACCGCGCGCGCGGATGGTGCCATTCTGCCTGAATCAACAAGTTTTTTTAAGAGTTCTTTCGGCACGGGCTCGTCAGTATAATCTCTTACGCTTGCCCTCGATGCAATAGCCTGAAACGTATCCATATCAGGAGCGTCCCTTTCTTTTGCTAAGGTCATCAATTATATTTTTCAGGTCCCTGTCAGCGGACTTAGCGACCATAGTAAGAATAAATATGAGCACTGAAAGCTGCCAGCAGTCCTCAGGGCCCATAACGAGGCCTGTGTGAACATCCTCTTTTTTCTGGAGTGTGTTTTTATATTTAGTCTCCGCTGATTTTAGACTCCCTTCAAAGAGGTCTAGAGACTGGACCTTATTATTATATTTATAAGATGGAAAATGCACACCCCTTACAAGAAAGAGGTTAGTTATTGTATCCTCGGTGGTTTCGAGGTCCTTCTCAAATTCAAAACCCTCGAAATGAGGCATGTTCTCAGGAAGTATTATAGAGGGCTTTTCAGCATATACCTTACCATGCCTGACAACGGTATCACCTATATTGAGAGCGGATTCCGCGAGAAAGATATAAGGCATCTCTGTTGTAGCGAATGTAAGCAAAGGCTGAACACGAGGCCTGATAATCTCTGTTTTTTTAAGGGCCTTCTCCCATCTATCCATTATATTCATATCATTATATCCTTATTAAAATTAAACTCTATTTTACCTTAAATAGGCTGTTTGTCAACTAAAATACTAGGGATGAAAATATAAAGCTATGTAAGAAATATTAAAAAGGATAAGACAATTTTAGCAGTGGGTTAAAATATAGTAAAATATCAATTATATAACTGTAATAAAAGAGATATTGTCAAATGTTGTGGAATAAAGATTTTGCAACGTATCCTCATTCCG
>CAZGAS010000024.1:0-15811 GCA_964523875.1 uncultured Planctomycetia bacterium
TGAAGGGGACATTTCATTTGCTACTAACAGGGGACATTTCATTAGCTTACTACAAACCTATAAACCATCGTTGACAATGTAGTTTTTTGATGGTATATTATCGAAATATGATACAGCTTGCCAATAAGGTATCAAGTGCGGCGCTAAATCTTGTTTTTCCTATATTTTGTCAGGGTTGTGGAAAAAACTTGCCCTATAACAGCAAGATATACCTCTGCCAGGGCTGCTCTGAAAAACTCAGGTTAAACTCACCCTCTCTTCGCACTTTGGCTGGTGAAGACTCCTTTTTTAAACAAGCATGCCACTGTTACAAATATGAAGGGCTTATAAAAGAGCTTGTACGTAAATTTAAATATCATAAAAAACTATATCTTAAAAATACAATTGTAAGCCTATTGCATGATATCGCTGTTAACTATGTTAAGTCTCAGGCCATTGATATAATAATCGCAGTTCCTATGCATATATCAGATGAGAGAGATAGGGGCTTTAACCAGTCGGACATATTAGCGAAAGAGCTCTCCCTGTGGCTTGATATAAAATATTCGAAAGGATCCATTCTGAAACCTAGGCGTACCAAAAAACAGATTGATCTTAAAAAAGCGGAGAGGCTAAAAAATATACAAAATGCCTTCGCTCCTGGAAATACAACAACACTCAAAGGCGCAAATGTCCTGCTAATTGATGATGTATTCACTACAGGCACAACAACAAATGAGTGCTCAAGAGTACTGACTGCATATGGCGCAGAGTCAGTATCTGTACTCACCCTGGCAAAAGGAGTATAACGCAAAAAAAGAATGAAGATATTAAGAAATTACATAATAAAAGAGACCATTGGTCCCCTCTTGGCCACACTGGGAGTCTTCACGTTTGTACTATTAATAGGCAACATGCTTAGGCTTGCTGACCTCTTGTTAAATAAGGGCGTAGATATACGGGATATTATAAAACTATTTTTCTACCTCATACCTTATATCTTAAGCTACACAATACCCATGGCAATATTAACAGCTACCGTACTCTGTTTTGGCAGGCTTGCTTCAGATAACGAAGTCACCGCTATGAGGGCAAGCGGTATAAGCTTATATAAAATTGGGCTTCCCATATTAATAATAGCTTTTATAATAAGTCTGGGGTCTGTCTATTTAAATGACAGGGTACTTCCCGCGTCTCATTTCGGGTCCATCAAGCTCATAAAAGGCGCTGCCTTAAAAAACCCCGCGGCCTATCTCGAGCCTGGCACATTTATTAAAAGCTTCAAGGGTTATATTGTGCGTATAAACAGCGTTGACGACGATACACTTAATGGCATACTGATTTATCAACTTGGAGAAAAAGGGCCAACCAGAACTATTATAGCGAAAACCGGCAAGTTTATAACACATAATGATAAAAATACCATAACACTAAAACTAACAGATGGTACGGCGGATGAACCCAATCCAGATGACCCGAGCACATTTTTTAAACTCAGCTTTAAGACATACAATATGACACTTGATCTAGCGAAAAATCTTTCCGCAGGGGAATTCAGAAAAAAATTCAAGGATATGACTATCAAAGAGTTAAAAGAAGAGATAGCGAATATGAAAGCTACGGGCGTTACATCGGACCATACAAAAAAAGAGATCCGTGAAATGCTCACGGAAATACACAGAAAAATTGCTATGGCGTTTTCAAGTTTCGTCTTTGTCCTTGTAGCCTTACCTTTAGCTATAAATACTAAAAAGCGGGAAAAGTCTATAGGATTCGCCATAAGCCTCATCATACTGCTGGTCTATTACCTTCTCTTGTTCGGCGGCATGTCATTAGCGTTACGCGATATTGTTCCACCAATAATAGGGGTATGGATAGCCAATGCTGCGTACTTTGTAATCGGTGCCATTCTAACATTCATAATAATAGAACGATGAAGATACTCGATCGTTATATTATAAAAAAATTCATTGTGCCTCTCTCCTACTGCCTATTCCTCTTCGTACTTCTTTATGTAATTATGGATATCTTTGGCCATTTAGATGAGATATTGCGTAATAAGGTTCCTATAAGCATATTGTTTCAATACTATATTTCTTTTATGCCTCTTATATTTGTCCAGACTGTACCTATAGCAAGCCTGCTCTCAATTGTCTATATGCTTAGTACCCTCAATAAAAATAATGAACTTACCGCGACAAGGGCGTGCGGCATCAGCATAAAACAACTTCTTGTTCCGGTTTTTGCCATAGCGATCGTCTTAAGCCTTATCAGTTTTCTGGTAAATGAAAATGCTGTGCCAAAAGGCATTATAATATCTGAAAGAATAAAAGCTGAATACATGGAGAAGACCTATGACACTCACGATAAGCTCAAAACCACAAAGGATCTAGCTGTCTACGGCAAAAAGAACCAGCTTATATACGCGCAGGAATTTAACCCCACAAAAAATAAACTAACAGGAATAATAATAATCGAACGTGACAATCAGCATAGATTACATAGAAAAATATTAGCCTCAGAGGCCCTCTGGAAAGACAGAGAATGGGTTTTTTATGACTGTATAGTGTACAACTTTGATACGCTAGGTAATACTGCCGGCAACCCATTAGTTTTCAAGGAAAAGGTCTTAGACTTTCCGGAAACCCCCAAGGAGTTGTTGAAATATGAATTACAGACAGGTTATATGAGTTATAAAGACCTGAAAAGCTACATAAAAAGGCTCGCGGGGCAAAACCCTAAGATGCTAAATAGCTTAAAGACCGATCTCTATTTCAAAAGCGCTTTACCACTTGTATCTATTATAATAATGCTTATAGGAATACCGTTTGCCTTAAATACAAGCAGGGGTGGAGCTATGGCAGGGATAGGTATAAGTATCACAGTTGGATTACTCTATTACGGCTCAATATATTTTGTGCTTGCGATGGGTAAGGGAGGATTGTTGCCACCTATTGTCGCAGCTCATCTTTCAAATATAATCTTTTTTGTTATAGCACTTTTGCTTCTTAAGCAGTCGGCTCAATAAGTACTTTATAAAGTTTCTGGTTATTTCCTGCATCAAGAAGCCTTTCCCTGCGTTTAACATCAATAAGCAACTGACTAATATCTGCCATAAATCTTATATGTGGCCCTGTAACACCTCTCGGGGAGAGTATCATGACAAATATTTTAGATGGCTTATCATCTAATGACTTAAAATCAATACCCTCTCTCTTAATTCCTATAGCGCATATAACCTTGTCCACCGCGCTTGTCTTCGCGTGAGGAATAGCTATGCCGTACTGCATTCCTGTTGACATGGTCTTTTCGCGTTCTAATATATTCTTAATAACCTTCTCTTTTTTGCCATCTTCAAGCTGTCCGGACCGTATAATAATATCTACCAACTCCTCTATTATCTCCTGCTTGGTAGAACCCTTTAGCCTGGCCTCAACCGCGTTGGGGCTTATTCTCTTAGCGATATCCCTCTTCCTCTGTAGGCCGTTGTCAGCCTTAACAAAAATCTTTTTACCGATAGAAGAGCGGTTTGTAAGGCGCTGAAGTTGTCTCATGGTATTTTCCAGATCACAGAGCACCTCATAAACAAGGGTATTTACAAAGATAACGTCCTCACCCTTGCAATCAAATTCTATATAATCAGAAGAAGCGCGCATACCTATAAATATATGGTCCTTCCTTATCTGATATAATCTGGATTCTCTCTCTCCGGTATCAAGCCTGTGGACATAGAAGCCTTCATTATTAAGAGCCAAAACAACCCTGCCAAGAACCAGCTCCGCGGTATCAGGCGTAGGCATATCAAATCTTATGTTTGTGCTGGTCTGTTTCTTAGGCTTTGCCTTTCTTGTAACAGGCGCGTCTGTCTTAAGCGAGGCCGCTAACATAGCAGGGGTAAGTAAGGCTGTTATTATAGTCATCATTACTATAACACCGAGCGTCTCCTGTCCCAATATTCCGGCTGATAAACCTATGCCGGCCATAAGAAGCGTGACCTCTCCGCGTGGTGTCATCCCAAGCCCTATACGCATGGCGCCGCGTACATTAAAATTTAAAAATAACGCGGGAAGACCGCAACCAATAATCTTAGCGGCTATACTGGCTATTGTATACACAATGCCGAAAATAAGTATATTCCGTGACGCCAGTGTGGAGAGGTTAACCATCATACCCATTACACAAAAGAATATCGGTACAAAAAACTTATGCAATGAAGAAAGCTTTTCCTGTATCACGTAATCCAGGTCTGTCCTGGATAATGAGAGCCCCATGACATAGGCTCCGATAATCATAGCCAGGCCTGCCTTTTCAAAGATGCCTGCCAATATCAACGCTAATCCTAGTGCCATGGTGCTTATTACTGTTGTATCTTTATATCTTTTTAAGAAACTACTTATATGCCTGGCAAAGAATAATCCTGCCGCGGTAAAGGCAAGCCAGATAAGTATGGATTTAATACCTATCATCGCGACCTTGGCCCATTCAACATGGCTGCTCTTCGCTATGCCTATAACTATTGTTAACGCTATAACGCCTAGGATATCATCTATAACCGCGCCTGAAATAATTGTCACCCCTTCCGGTGACTGCATCTTCCTCTTCTCTGATAGTATGCGTGCGGTTATTCCTACTGATGTAGCGGTAGAGATAACACCAAGAAAGAGGCAGACAGGATGTGAAAATCCATAGTGAACACCGAAAAGGTATTTTGAAAGAAAGACCGCGGTTAGGTCACCAAAAATAAAGGACGCTATAACTCCACCAGCGCCTACAAGAGAGCCCGCGACAGAATATCGTACAAACATCTCAAGATCTGTCTCAAGCCCCACTAAAAACAGTAATATAATAGAGGCTACAGTAGTGAAACCATATAATTCAAATGAAACAGGGAAATTGCCATACATAGGAAATAGCGAATGCCCTAACCAGGCGATATTAATACTACCCAATAGATATGGGCCTATAATTATACCGGCTGCTATTTCACCTATGATAGCAGGCAGGCGTAACCTCTCAAACAATATACCCCCTGCGCGCGCAGCGAATATTATAACCCCAAGCTGCAACACAAGCATTGTCATCCGCTCTAACATATACTATCCTTTCTACTTATACCTTAGATAATCACTTTATTGCTATAAATAATTCAACGGCCCTTTTTTAAAAAAATAATGGCCGTTTATCTAAGTTTAATATTTTAGGCCTCAAGAACCTTTAAAAGCTTATAAAGCTCGTGATCTGTTTCTTGTTTCTTCCTGCATGCCTTGGCAAACCCTGTTAATATTACCTTATTCGCTATAAGGCCTACCATCTTATCTGACTCACCCTCTATCAATGATGTAACTGCCGATGAGCCTAAACGAGAAGCGAGTATCCTGTCTATAGCGTTAGGCGCTCCGCCACGCTGAATATGCCCGAGCACTATAACACGAGTCTCGTATCCTGTTAACTTTCCAATATTATGGGCCACTTTGTGCCCATGTCCCGCTCCTTCAGCCACTACCAGTATCCAGCTTACTTTTCCTTTTTTGCGCGCGGATCGTATCTCCCGGCATATTTTCTTAAGGTCAGGCTTAATCTCGGGCAGGAGCACCTCTTCAGCCCCACCAGCGAGCGCTACCCTCATTGCTATATAGCCGCATTCTCTGCCCATTACCTCAACCACAAATATCCTTTCAAGGCTAGTAACAGTATCTCGTATCTTATCTATGGCATCAAGCGCGACACCAACTGCGGTAATCGAACCTATACAGTAATCTGTCCCATTTATATCATTATCTATAGTAGCGGGCACACCGATACACCTGATATCGGATTCCTCACATAAGAGGTGTGCCGCTTTGAATGAACCGTTTCCCCCTATAACTATAAGGCCATCTATCTTGTGCTTCTTTAAGTTCTTTATAGCCTTTGTTCGGCCACTCTTTGTCCTAAACTCTTCTGAGCGCGCGGTCTTTATTATCGTACCGCCTCTATTCATAATATTGCTTACAGAACGCCTGTCAAATTCCGCAAAATCATCCCCTATAAGCCCTTGATATCCGCGCATAACAGCAAATGGCTTCATACCGTGATATATAGCTGTCCTGACAATGCTCCTTAAGGCGGTATTCATTCCGGCGCAGTCTCCGCCACTTGTTAACACCGCTATTCTGTTGATCTTTCCGGAAAGGCTCATAATTTGTCAAATTCCCCTTTATTTTTTGTTCTAAAGTTCAGAACATCTTCATCTATAACGCCTTCATCATAAAGCTTTTTCAATGCCTTATCCATTGTTATCATTCCATGCTGTGCGCTTGTCTGGATAACAGTAGCAAGCTGTTCTGTCTTTTGCTCTCTTATGAGGCTACGTACAGCTGATGTCCCTATCATAACTTCACAGGCAACAACACGTCCGTTAACATCACTTCTTGGAAGCAGCTGTTGGCATACAACTCCCTGTAAACAGCCGGCGAGCTGTATCATAATCTGCTTCTGCTGGTGGGGTGGAAATATATCTATAAGTCGGTCTATTGTCTGCGGCGCGTCAGGTGTATGAAGTGTGCTTAAGACCAGATGCCCTGTCTCCGCTGCTGTAATTGCTGTAGAGATAGTCTCCAAGTCTCTCATCTCTCCAACAAGTATAACATCCGGGTCCTGACGAAGAACATGCTTTAACGCGTTAGCAAAGGTCTTAGTATCACTGCCTACTTCCCTCTGCTTGATAATACTTTTTTTATTTTTATGAACATACTCTATCGGGTCTTCAATACTTATGATAAGATCCTGCCTCTCACTATTTATAATATCAACCATAGCAGCAAGAGTAGTACTCTTTCCCATTCCAGTAGGCCCTGTTGCCAATACCAGGCCATTTGATTTTCTCGCGAGGTCTGCTACAATAGGTGGTAGGCCAAGATCCTCTACTGTCTTGATCTTTGATGGTATGATACGAAACGCGGCCTCTACACTGCCTCTCTGCATATGTACATTTACTCTAAAACGTGAAAGATTTGGGATATACAAAGACATATCAAGCTCAAGCTCTGTTTCGAACCTTACTTTCTGTTCATCATTGAGTATAGAATAAATCGCTTTCTTGCTTTCATCCCGTGTTAAGACAGGGTAGGCTGTATGCTGTAACGTACCATTAATTCTCAGCACAGGTGGTACCCCCTCTGTAAGATGCAGGTCCGACGCTTCTTTATCCACAGCATATCGCAGTAATTCTTTTATATCTACATTTGCCATTTGATTAACTCCTTATTGTCAGTTATGGCATATAATACACAATACATAACGGGCTTTTTGCATACATAGCCATAGCTATATACAAAATTCTTGGCTTGCTCAGAGATAGTTGCTGCCTCCGGATAAAATATCCTTTAGCTTAAGGGCTAATTCATCAGCATTAGACGCATAACTAAGCGCTGACTCTTTGCTAATAACAGTTTTACTAAGCCACTCTAAAAGGGCCTGATTAAATGAGCGCATACCGAATAACCTACCCTCTTCTATCAAGGACAAGAGCTTATCGGTTTTTCCGTCCATTATATATTTTTTTATCGTTGGAGTGGCTAACAGAACCTCACAAGCGGGAACCATACCCAGCTTGTCAGACCTCGGCACCAGCCTCATAGAGACCACACCTTTAAGAAGTTGGGACAATTGCAGTTTTATCTGGTTATGCGTGTATACAGGAAAAAAGTTTACAATCCGTTCTACCGTCTGCGCCGCGTCAACAGTATGCAATGTACTCAGTACCAGATGGCCTGTCTCAGCGGCCATTATCGCTGTCTGCATGGTCGCTATATCACGCATCTCTCCGATTACTATAACATCGGGGCTTTGTCGTATAACATGCCGCAAGGCACTGGAAAAATCCGCTGTATCAGAGCCTACTTCTCTTTGTGAAACTATAGACTTTTTATCAGTATGAACAAACTCGATGGGGTCCTCAATAGTTATAATATGCTTTTCAAAATTACTGTTTATATAATCTATCATTGACGCTATTGTCGTGGATTTGCCGCTTCCGGCATATCCCGTAACAAGGATAAGCCCTCTGCGCTGTGACGCAAGCTGTTCCATAACATCAACAGGGAGATTCAAGCCAGCGAAAGAAGGTATATCAATCTTTATTGACCGAAAGGTTATTGCCTTGGTGCCGCGTTGAAAATAAACATTGAACCGAAATCTGCCTAATCCGGATACACTATATGCCGCGTCAAGTTCTTTTGTTAATAAAAAATGTTTTTTCTGGTCATCAGTCAAGATAGAGTCCAGTATGGTATCAACGTCAGGGGGTTCTACCTTCTTGCCTGGATCAAGCACCAGCTGATCATTTATTCTAAAACAAGGCGGGCTTGCTACCTTGAAATAAAGGTCAGAGGCCCCTTTATTAAGCATCTGCTTTAAGTAGATATCTATCTTCACACATACCCCCGAACCGTTCGAAACAGTTTTAACCTTATTTAAGTACCGAGTTCCCAGCTATTCAGATATTTCTTCTGCTTCGGTGTAAGCTTGTCTATCTTTATGCCCATAGAACGGAGTTTTAAAAACGCTATGTTCTCATCTATATCTTGCGGCACAGGATATACCTGCTTATTTAACTTATGAGATTTCTTGACTACATATTCAGCGGAGAGCGCTTGATTCGCGAAGCTCATATCCATTACACTGGCAGGGTGGCCTTCTGCACTAGCCAAATTTATAAGCCTGCCTTCTCCCAAAAGATATATCTTCTTGCCATTTTTAAGAGTGAACTCTTCTACGCAATGCCGCATATCTCTTTTATTTTTACTTAAGGCCTTTAACCCGGCAATATCTATCTCTACATTAAAATGTCCGGCATTCGCGACAATAGCACCGTCTTTCATCAGATTAAAATGGTCCTTTGCTATAACGTCCGTGTTTCCTGTTAAGGTCACAAAAACATCCCCTATCTTTGCCGCCTGATTTATAGGCATTACCCTAAAACCATCCATTGTAGCCTCAAGGGCACATAGAGGGTCTATTTCAGTTACAATAACATTTGCTCCTGCCCCGCGAGCGCGCATGGCTACGCCTCTGCCGCACCAACCATAACCACACACCACAAAGACCGAACCTGCTAACAGCTTATTGGTGGCTCGCAATATACCGTCTATTGTTGACTGGCCTGTTCCATAACGATTATCAAATAAATGCTTTGTTTTGGCATCATTAACCGCGATAACTGGGAATTTCAAAAGCCCCTTATTCTCAAGTGCTCTTAAGCGGATTACACCTGTAGTCGTCTCCTCAGTCCCAGCCAATATATGCTCTACCAGGTCTTTTCTCTCTTTATGCACCGCGGAAACCAGATCAGCGCCATCATCCATTGTAATATTCGGCTTTATATCCAGGGCAGCGTTTGCGTGTTTATAATATGTCTGATTATTCTCTCCCTTAATTGCGAATACACTTATTCCAAAATCCTTAACCAGGGATGCCGCTACCTCATCCTGGGTTGATAAAGGGTTTGAGGCGCAAAGCGCTGTTTCAGCACCGCCATCTTTTAGCGCAAGCATAAGATTTGCGGTTTCAGTAGTAACATGCAGGCAACAGGCAAGCTTTACACCACGTAATGGCTTCTCCTTTTTAAATCTTTCCCTTATAAGCTTCAAAACCGGCATATCCTTACCTGCCCATTCTATTTTCAATTTTCCTTCTTTAGCGAGCGTTACATCCTTTACATCGTACTTCATCTATTCTCCTGTTTTCTGGCGTGAAATTAATACCATGTTTTTAGATTTTTTTTGATTTCCGCACCAATAGTTTTGCCTTGTCTGTCTCTTCCCACGTAAAACCGTCTCTTCCAAAATGGCCATAAGCAGCAGTCTGCTTATATATAGGCCTCCTTAGTTTTAAGCAGCTTATTATGCCCTTTGGCGTAAGGTCAAAATTTTCCCATAACAGTTTCTGTATTTTTAGATCATTTATATTCCCCGTACCATGCGTATTGACCATAAGGCTAACAGGCTCTGCTACACCAATAGCATAGGCCAATTGCACCTCACATCTCTTGGCCAATTTTGCAGCTACAACATTCTTGGCTAAATAACGTGCCATATATGAAGCGGAACGATCTACTTTGCTCGGATCTTTTCCAGAGAATGCGCCACCGCCATGGCTTCCTACTCCGCCATATGTATCAACTATTATCTTTCTGCCTGTAAGGCCTGTATCTCCTTGGGGTCCACCAACCTCGAATCTGCCTGTTGGGTTTACATATATCGTAGTATTCTTATCAAGCAACTCTTTTGGAATCACAGCATCGATAACGAACTTCTTTATGTCCCTTTTCATTTGGGGCATCTTTACCTTATGGTCGTGATGCGCGCTGATTACTATAGAATCTATCCTTTTAGGGCGATTCTCATGATATTCAACTGTTACCTGGCTCTTGCCATCAGGGCGTAGATAATTTACAATGCTCTTTTTTCGAATCTCTGCAAGCCTATATGTCAACTTATGCGCGAGGCTTATAGAGAGGGGCATCATCTCTTTTGTCTCATCCGTGGCATAACCAAACATCATACCTTGATCCCCCGCGCCTCCTGTATCAACTCCCAGGGCTATATCCGGTGACTGCTCCTGAACAGCGGTTATCACGCCACAGGTATGGTAATCAAAACCATACGCAGCACTGGTATAACCTGTATCTCTTATGGTACTTCGTACAATCTTTGGAATCTCCACATAACAGGCAGTTGTAATCTCTCCAGCTACTATAGCAAGCCCTGTAGTTACCATGGTCTCACAAGCAACCCTGCCGTTTGGATCCTTATCATATATCGCGTCAAGTATCGCGTCTGATATTCGGTCACATAATTTGTCCGGATGTCCTTCTGTTACAGATTCTGATGTAAAAAGATGTCTTCCTCTCTTCAATTTCTTTTCTCCTCCTTTTATTATACGGTTATTAATGCTTTTATATAACCGTTTCTCCGGTTAAAACAAAACACTGGCTCGAATAACTTAAAAACCGCTAGCGCAACATTTAAACAAGAAATTTCCTTAAATATTGCCCGTATAATTCTACTGCATTAAAGAGGCTTTTTCTTAAGCGTAATAAAACTATATCAGCAACGCTTAAGCAACCTTCCCGGTAAGCGAAAATACAAGTTACGGTTTCTATTTTAGGTTTACTTTGTCCACTTTAGTTTCTGAGCTCTTTTTAAAGATTTCTTGTCTCCGATATCGAACCATTGCCCTGTAAATGTATATCCGTAAACAGGCTCTTTGCGCGAGAGCCATTTTATAAAAGAACCTGCAAGGTCAAGGGGGTTGCCATCAGACTCGTACTTCTTCAAAAGCTTGAGCTTCTGTTTCGGAAAATAGTATAGGCACATAGCCGCAAGTGTAGATTGTGAATGTTTTGGCTTTTCTTCAAATGAGGTGATTCTGCAAGCCTTATCAAGTACTACTATACCGTATTCTTTCACAAATTTTATATCGCCTATATCAAATAACCCTATAGTTGCATTGGGGGAATTTTTTTTAGCGGTCTTTATAAAATCCGTTAAATCAAAATCAAATATATTATCCCCTGCAATCACAAGGGTATCTGCCTCTATACGCTTCTTGTCTATAGAGAATATTATATCTCCTATAGAACCCCTTCGCTCCTCAAGTGTCTTCATCCTATCATCTATAACTGATATTCTATTTTTGCTGATATAAGACTTTTTCCAATCCTTAAAATTACTGACAAATTTTGTATTAGTAACAATATATACATCATTTATACCCTTTATGCCGTCAATGCTGGCAAGGATATGCTCTATCATAGGCCTTTTACCTATCGGCAACAGAGGCTTCGGTACATTAAGCGTAAGCGGCCAAAGCCTTGTCGCATAACCTGCTGCTAATATGATAGTCTTCATAAAAATTAATTCTCAGTCTTAAATACAATATCCTTAAATCGCTTAGATATAAGTGCCTCAACATCCCTCCCCGTAGAGAGGGTGAATGCCTCAGCTGCCAGTTGCTTTGTCTCATCATAACTTACAGAGCGTATAACTTTCTTGATCTTTAAAAGAGACGGAGCTGGAACACTGAATTCATCTAAACCAAGCCCCAGAAGAAGCGGCGTAAACTTTGTCTCTCCTGCCATCTCACCGCACATCCCCACCCAAATACCCTTTGAATGACCCGCGTCTATGACATTCTTTATTAAGCGTAATACCGCAGGATGCGCGGGCTCATAAAGATAAGCTATCTTCTCATTAACCCTGTCTACTGCCAGGGCATATTGTATAAGGTCATTTGTTCCAATACTAAAGAAATCAACCTTTGTTGCTAATATATCAGCAATAATAGCGG
This sequence comes from uncultured Planctomycetia bacterium, assembly GCA_964523875.1. Taxonomy (GTDB): domain Bacteria; phylum Omnitrophota; class Gorgyraeia; order JABMRG01; family JABMRG01; genus JAUVHV01. The sequence goes on from CAZGAS010000024.1 coordinate 12,310, forward strand.
CAGAGGGTACCTCTATCATAACCCCTACCTCCATATCTTTGCCATAAGCGATCTTTTTAACCTTAAGCTCCTGCCTTGCTTCTTCAAGGCATATATTCGCGGCCTCCAGCTCTTCCATTCCTGATATCATAGGATACATAAGCCTTACTTTGCCATAGGCTGAGGCACGCAACACAGCACGAAGCTGTATTTTAAACAATTCCGGCCGGGCCAGGCTTAAACGTATCGCGCGGCAACCTAGAAAAGGGTTCATTTCTTTAGGAACATCCAATTGTGAAAGAAATTTATCTCCCCCCAGATCCAGACTTCTTATAGTCAAGGCGTTAGGCTTTATCTTCTCAACAACACTTCGATATGCCCTATAGTGATCTTCTTCTGTTGGAAGCCCCTGACGATTCATATAAAAATACTCTGTTCTGTAAAGGCCTATACCCTCTGCTCCATACAATAAAACAGCTGGTATTTCATCAGATAATTCTATATTGGCACCAAGCTCAACGCGATGGCCATCCCTTGTCTGGGCAGGCATAGTCTTAAATTCTTGGAGCTCTGTGTTAAATTTTTCCAGTTTTTTCTGTTCTCTTAAGTATTGAGAGAGTATGCTACGACTTGGGTTTACATAAACAACACCAGCACTACCATCAACTATTACAATATCCCCATTCTTAACATTCTCTGTTATATTTTCAAGCCCAACAACAGCTGGAATCTCAAGAGATTTAGCCATAATCGCAGTATGGGATGTCTTGCCGCCAATATCAGACACAAAGGCTATAACATGCTTTCTGTGCATGGTGGCTGTGTCACTAGGTGAGAGGTCATATGCCACTACTATAGACTGCGGAGGCAGGTTGACAAGGGTCTGTTTTTCCTTGCCCAGGAGATTCCTAATAAGCCTCTTACCCACGTCTTCAATATCTGATATCCTCTCTTTAAGATATTCATCATCCATCTTCTGGAAAGCGCTTATATATTTATGTAATACATCTTCAAATATATATTCTACATTATATCGCTGGCTTCTTAAGCAGCTTACAATCTCATCTATGATCATCCTGTCTTCAAGAACAAGAAGATGAGCATTAAATATCTCCGCATGTTTTATACCCATCTCAGCGGCAATATTATTGCGTATAGCTATTATCTCAGAACGAGTCTTGATAAGCGCTTCCTCAAAACGCATAATCTCACCGGGTATATCTGAAACCTTAATCTTAACGCGCGGAACCCGTACATCTTCGCTATTGTAAAGAAAAACTTTTCCCGTAGCTATTCCTGGAGATGCTGCGATACCTTTAAACATCCATCAAAACCCTTTCTTTATTTAGGAGCAAATGGATCCTGGTCTTCTTGTAATAATATCTTCTCGAGCTCTATTACCGCTTCCTTGGCATCTGGGCCAATAGCTTTCAGGCACACCTTAGTATCCTTCTCCGCTGCCAACATAAGTATGCCCATTATTGATTTGCCATTTACCTCTTCACCATCTTTAATAACAAAAATGTCACTATCAAACTTGTTGGCAATCTGGACAAAAAGAGCGGCTGGCCTTGCGTGAAGACCTTGCTTACTCTGTATCACTATCTCTTTTTCTATTGCCCTGTGTGTCATATCTGTACCCGTGCTTGAAACTGTTTCAAGCTTATAATTTCTACTTATGCGCTGCTTCTGTCTTTGCTATTGATATTATATCCATAATAGCCATAGCGAGCCTACGGGGATTATGCCTTAAAAATTCTCTCTTCTCTTGCCCGCCTACAGCTATAAAACTGTCTTCAATAGGAGCTATACCCATTTTTTTTATTTCATCTATGTTCGCTTCTACCTGATAAGAGCCTTCCGCAGCATAACGTTGGGTCAATGTCTTTGATATGGCAGAATTATTTATAACTGAATAATCTATATGATTCAATTCTGTATTATTAAAAAGGGCCCTTATATGATCTACTACATTATAATTATCAGATTCACCCTGCTGTGTCATTACATTGCAAACATATATTTTTATAGCAGGAGAATTATTTACTGTCTCTGATATTGAACCTATTAACAGGTTAGGTATAATACTCGTATATAAACTACCTGGTCCAAGTATTATAGCATCCGCTTCCTTAAGAGCCTCTATCGCGCTTACTGTAGCCTCGCAACGTAAGGGCTGAAGCGACAACTTCTTAATGGGGCTATTATTACTTCTTTTTGTTATATTCTCCTCACCCAGAGCAATAGAGCCATCCTCTAATTCAGCAGCTAACCTTATCTTGTTCAATGAGGAAGGAACAACGCGCCCTCTTATCGCAAGTATCTTGCTGGCAGCCTGAACCGCTTCTTCAAAACCTTCGGTAACTCGCGATAGGGCCAGAATAAAAATATTGCCGAAACTATGACCACTAAGAGCCGACTCCCCTTCGAACCTATATTGAAATAAGTCCTCCATTAAAGGGCTGGTATCCGCAAGAGCTACCAGGCAGTTACGGATATCTCCTGGGGGTAATATATCAAAATCTTGTCGCAGTTTACCTGAAGATCCCCCTTCATCAGCTACAGTTACTATAGCAGTCAGATTGCTGGTATACTGCTTTAAGCCCTGAAGCAATGTGGATAATCCTGTGCCACCTCCAATCGTAACTATCTTAAGGCCTCTCTCTAAATGTTTCTTCTGATATACCATATCTACCAGCTCCTCTTCGCGCTCTGGCAATACGACACCTATAAAGGTAAATATTATCTGTTTCATACCAAAAGCTATTATAACTATTCCAAGGAACATATAGAGAATGCCAACGGCCCTAAAAAGTGTTGTTGGACCTGCGAGAAATTGGCCACCGGCGACAACAAGGACTATTCCAATAAATGATAAGGTAAGCCAGCGCTTAACTCCCATGCCAGGATAAAACCATTTAAACGGCTTTAAAAGCTGTGATAACTTTTTTTTTAGCCTTATTTTTTTACCCACAATTAAGACTTTCTGTCTTCCTGACTTATAATATCAAAGATAATATCTCTGTTTTTTGCCGATATAAGAGAATCTCGAATAAATTTATCCTGGAGCATACGGGATATTCTTGCCAGTGCTTTAAGATGGGGTCCTGCGGCATCTTCTGGGGCTACTAATAGTAGAAATATATAAGTTGGTTCACCATCCAATGAATCAAAATCAACGCCAGTACGTGAGATGCCAAGAGCTGCTATAAGCTTTTTTACCGCACCCGATTTAGCATGGGGTATACCTATGCCTTGGCCTATTCCCGTAGAGCCAAGCAACTCTCTGTTCATAAGCGTGTCAACCAGTAATTTCTTATCCTTTATCGGGTGGGTAGCTGCGAGTATATCGACCAACTCTTCTATAACATCTTTTTTCTTTGTAGATTTTATATCTACGGTAATGGTATCCTTATCCAAAAATTCAAGCATTTTCATACGTTAGGTCTCTCTCCTTATCAGATTAACAAATGGAGCGGGTGATCGGGTTCGAACCGACGACAATCACGTTGGCAACGTGATG
>CAZGAS010000025.1:0-15775 GCA_964523875.1 uncultured Planctomycetia bacterium
TGGCTTGACATTTTGCTATATTTTGCTTGAGCAAGGGGATGCTATATGGTATAATATTTTTATTTGTAATCAGTATAACGCTTGAAAGGAGATACACATGAAGAGATGGCTTTTAGGTTTTATGATATTATCTATTAGTATGGTATATGGTTGCGCGAAAAAAGGTGCAGAGGATGTTGTCGCTACTGTAAATGGAACACCTATCACGTTTACTATGGTAGAGGCTAAGATAGAAAAGCTCCCGCAATATTACCAGACATTCGCCGTAGATCATAAAAAAGAGATAGTAAATGAGATGGTAGTGGAAGAGTTATTGTATAATGAGGCAAGAAAACGTAAGGTGGACCGTGACCCGGAGATAAAAGAGCTTATAAGCGACGCCACAAAAAAGATACTTATAGCTAAGATTGTCGAAGATGAAGTAAAAAACAGCATGCCGGTTTCCGAGGATGATGTAACCGCGTATTATGAGGATAATAAAGAAAAATATATAGTACCGGAGATGATAAGGGCATCACATATCCTGACTAGTACAGAAGAGGAAGCTGAGAAGGCAAGAGGAGAGCTTGATAGAGGAGTTGAATTTGCCGCTGTTGCCCAGGAATATTCTAAAGATCTCACCAAAGACAGAGGCGGGGATCTAGGTTATTTTAGCAAAGAGCAGATGATACCTGAGTTTGAAAAGGCCGCGTTTAGCCTCAATATAGGTCAGATAAGCCCTATAATAAAGACAAGGTTTGGACATCATATAATTCTGCTTACGGACCGAAAACCAGCGGTGTACCAGGGCTTTGATGAAGTAAAGGACACTATAAGGACATCCATAATCAGAGAGCGCCAAAGGCAAAGTTTTGATGACTTTACAAAGAAGCTTAAAGAGAAGGCAAAGATATCAGTTGATGACAAACTTCTCTCCTCTCTTGACACGAAAGAGGATGTTACAGAGCCTGCTGCCGTTACAGGGCCTACTCAAAAGAAGGTAATGAATGATAAATAGCAGAAGTGCCTTAAGATTTATTCTATGTACGGTTATCTGCGTGCAGGCAGTTGTGGTTTCTGCTGCTCAGGTTGTTGATAGAATTGTAGCTATTGTCAATGAAGATGTTATAACTCAAAGTGAGCTTCAGGAATCTATGCTCCCATTTATCGCGGATTATAAGGTACGATACGAGGAGGATGAGCTGGAAGGTAAGATGGACGAGGTAAGGCAAGATGCCCTTAACCGTCTGATAGAAGAGAGGCTTATCTTGCAGGAGGCAAAGAAGAGGGAGGTAGTTGTAGAAGATTCCGCAATAGAAAAACGTCTTGAGGATGTAAAGAAAAGATTTAAGACCGAAGAAGAATTCTACTACGCGATCAAAGAGTCTGGTGTAACTATAGCAAGACTTAAAGAAAAGTATAGAGATCAGATTATGATGAGGAATCTGGTCAGGGGCCTGATTAACAGCAGCGTAAATGTCAGCCCAACCCAGATTACAGTATATTACAACGGAAATATAAAGGACTTTTCAGTGCCGAAGATGGCAAGATTTAAGGTGCTTTTGGTCAAGCCCTTACCTGAGGGCAGCATGGAGGAGACCGAAAAAATCGTGTTGCACATTATGGAAAAAATAAATGATGGGCAGGATTTTGATATGCTTGTTAAACAATTTTCTCAGGGGCCTAATATTGATAAGGGTGGAGATATGGGGTATATGCCGGCAGGCGGCATTATAAAGGAGCTGGATGATCAGATTGAGCTTCTTAATCCTGGTGATACATCCGACATCATAAAGACCAACACAGGGTTCTATATAATCAAGATTATTGATAAGAAAGAAGCAGGTATCTTGCCAATTGCTGAAGTAAGAGATATTATAAGAGCAAGGTTGTACCAGAGAGAGTCTGAATTAACATTGAGGGAATTTATAGGTAAGCTGAAAGAGGATGCGTATATTAAACTCAAATAGGCCTTTAGCCTGTGTAACTATGGGTTACCCTGCTGGCATAGGACCTGAAGTTATATCAGAGTCATTGGCAAGCCCTAGTATAAGAGGACTTGCCAATTTTTTGATTATAGGTGATGAGCGTGTATTCAAAAAGGCGTTAAGGGTCACAAGAAAAAGGCTCAATTACCAGGTAATAGAATCTGATAGTGATATAGATTTTTCAACAGGTAATATACTCTTCTTTAATCTTTCCAATCTATCTGTTAATAGTTTCTCATTTGGAAGAGTTTTGCCTGCTTATGGTAGGGCATCTATAGATTATATCAACAAGGCGGTTTCTTTAATCAAGGCAGAAAAAGCAGGCTTGCTTATTACAGGTCCTATACATAAGCACGCGGCAGAACTTTCAGGTTTTCGATATTCCGGCCATACCGAATATCTTGCCCATCTCACAAAGACAAAAAAGTATGCGATGATGCTCACGTCGGGCATGCTTAAAGTAGTTTTGGTTACAACACACATTCCCATAAAAGATGTATCAGATAATTTGCATTCCAAAGATATAGCAGATAAGCTTTTACTGGCACATCATTATCTTAAGAGTTATTACGGAATGAAAAAGCCTAAGATAGCGGTATGCGGTTTAAACCCTCACGCGGGTGATAGCGGATTAATTGGTGATGAGGAGAGGCGAATTATAGCCCCCGCTATAAAGTTTGCTAAGGCAAAGGGGCTGAATGTAGATGGCTCTTTAGCGGCGGATGGGCTTTTTTATGGCCTGCTAAAAGGTGATTATGACGCTGCGTGTTGTATGTATCATGATCAGGGCCTGGTCGCGCTTAAGATGGTAGGCCGTAATTGCTCTGTAAACATTACCCTGGGCCTGCCTTTTATACGCACATCACCTGGCCATGGAACGGCACTTAATATAGCCGGCAAAGGCAAGGCTGATTCAGGAAGCATGAAACAGGCTATAATAGAGGCTGTTAAGGCATCTATTTCTAAGAATGTATAATCCCCAAAACATAAAAGAGTTAATAAGCAAACATAACCTGCATATCAATAAGAGGTTTGGGCAAAATTTTCTTATTGATAAAGGTAAAAGAGATAAGATGATCAGCCTGTGCAATATTAGAAGTACTGATATTGTACTGGAGATAGGCCCTGGCCTTGGCGCTCTTACAGAAGCTATTTTACCTGGATCTTCAAGTGTTATTGCTATAGAGAAGGATAGGGGCATTGCGGGTATACTCAGGGGCATTTACGCGGAAGATGAGAAGCTCGAGATATTAAACAAGGATATTCTCAAATATCCTATACCTGCCTTGTCAAGCAAGCTTAAGGTTATTGGTAACCTGCCTTACTATATAACTTCACCAATTATATTTCATTTACTCAGGAGCAGAGATAGCATAGACTCTATATTCATTACAGTACAGAAAGATGTAGCTGAGCGTATCCTGAGTATTCCGGGCAAAAAAAACTATGGCCTTTTAAGCCTGGGCGTGCAGTATTACTGTCAAGTTTCAAGGCTTTGCGCTCTTCCTAAAGGTTGTTTTTTTCCAGTACCCTCAGTAGACTCAATCTTTTTATCTCTCATAATAAGAAAAAAACCCTTGATAGATGTCAAAGATGAAAGGCTTCTATTCACGATAATGAAGGCAGGGTTTAACAGACGCCGTAAAACCCTCTTTAACGCGCTTTCCAAAGGTGTTATAGCCTCTATCGATAGGTCTCTCCTGGAAGAGGCCTTTGTTGTCACCGGCTTAGAGAGCAATATCAGGGCTGAAGAACTAAGTTTAGAGAGATTCGCAGAGCTATCAGACGCTCTTAGCTCTTTACATCAATAATACTTTATGTTAATCTATAAATGTTCGAAACTGTTTTTAAAACTCAAGAGGGCAATGGGTTGTATCACACCCATCGTCCCCTTTAGTTTGTAAACAGTTTCAAGCTTAAGGGGTTTAGCGCATGCCGATTAAAAAAGATGTAATAAGATATGTAGCGGATCTAGCCAGGATAGGATTAAGCCAGCAGGAGGAGAAGCTCTTTGCTGAGCAGTTAAACCATATCCTTGCTTATATGGAACAGCTTAACATGCTTGATACTAAAGATATTGAGCCTATGAGCCATGCTGTATCAATGGGTAATATATTGCGTAAGGATATAGCGAGGAGCCCGCTTTCAAATGACGATGCCTTAAAGAACGCGCCTGAAAGAGAAGAAGGGTTTTTTAAGGTTCCTAAAATTATAGAGTGATTCATGACAGAATTTGTTAAATATAGTGCTTCACGCTTGAAAGAGAAGATAACGCAGGACAGCTTAACCGCGTCTGATATAGCCTCTTCTGTCGCGGTCAGGTACGATAAGGTTGAGGAGAAGGTAAAAGGTTTTGCCCATTTTAACAAGGTAGTATTATCAGAACGGGCAAAAGAGCTGGATAAGAAGGCCATTTCAGGAGCCCTCTCAAAGATACCAGTTGTAATAAAGGATAATATATGTGTTAAGGATGAGCTTACGACATGTTCATCAAAGATACTTGTTGGATTCAGGCCTCCTTATGACGCTACGGTTATTACAAAACTTAAGGAATCAGGCGCGCTATTACTTGGTAAGTCCAATATGGATGAATTCGCGTTTGGTTCTTCATGCGAGACCTCATGTTACGCACCTACAAACAATCCATATGATACTGAAAGGGTGCCAGGAGGTTCAAGTGGTGGTTCAGCAGCCCTTGTTGCCGCTGATGAGACAGTACTTGCTCTTGGTTCAGATACAGGTGGGTCAATAAGGCAGCCGGCATCACTTTGTGGTGTTGTAGGCATGAAACCTACCTATGGCAGGGTATCCAGATATGGCCTAATAGCGTTTGGTTCGAGCCTTGATCAGATAGGCCCCATAACAAAGGATGTTAATGATTGCGCAGCATTGCTTAATGTTATCTCAGGCTATGACCCCATGGATTCAACATCAGCGGATATACCTGTTCCGGATTACATGGGATCGCTCGTAGACAATGTTAAAGGTCTCAGGATAGGGATACCTAAGGAATATGACACAGAAAGCATGTTTTTTGATAAGAAGGTACCGGTCAACGAGACAGGGGTGAAGATTAAGGAAGCGATAAAACTCTTAAAAGATCTCGGTGCTGAAGTCGTGGATATATCCCTGCCCCATGTAAAATACGCGGTAAGTGTATATTATATTGTAGGCTGCTCAGAGGCCTCATCAAATCTGGCGCGTTTTGATGGTGTTGAATATGGCTACAGGGACAAAGAGGCATCTTCTTTAATTGAGATGTATAAGAAGACAAGGGGGAAAGGCCTTGGCAGCGAGGCAAAGAGACGCATTATACTTGGCACTTATACCTTGAGTAGTGGATATTATGACGCGTATTACCTAAAGGCCCAGAAGGTAAGAAACCTTATAAAGCAGGATTTTGATAATGCCTTTAGCAGGTGCGATATTATAATGACTTCAACCTCTCCTGAAACAGCCTGGCCCAAGGGGCTAAAGACAAAGGACCCTCTTTTGATGTATCTTTCAGATATCTTTACAATACCCGCTAACCTTGCCGGCATTCCGGCTATATCCCTGCCATGCGGATATGATTCTCAGGGGTTACCTGTAGGATTGCAGTTTATGGCAAAGTACTTTGACGAGGAGTTACTAATACGGGCCGCGTATACTTACCAGCAGAACGCGGGATGGAAAAGAAAAAAACCTGAATTATGAGCCACTACATTACAACAATAGGGTTGGAGATACACCTCCAGCTTTCAACCAAAACCAAGGCTTTTTGCGCCTGCCCTAATTCTTTCGGTGGAGAGCCTAATACATTTACCTGCCCAGTATGCCTTGGCCTTCCAGGCTCCTTACCTGTCTTAAACAGCCAATATCTAAGGCATGCTATAAAGGTAGCCTTGGCATTAAGTTCTAATGTGTCAGGCAGGATGAAGTTTGACAGGAAAAACTATTTTTATCCGGACCTGCCCAAAGATTATCAGATATCACAATATGATATGCCCCTTGCCTTAGGCGGCCATGTAGATATAACAGATGGCCATAAGACTAAAAGCATAGGCCTAACGCGTGTTCATATGGAAGAGGACGCGGGAAAGCTTATACATGACAATAAGAGAGCGTCGAGTTACGTTGATTTTAATCGCACAGGCACACCTCTTTTAGAGATAGTGAGTGAGCCTGATATATCTTCCCCGGAGGAGGCGTACCGGTATTTAGTAACTATTAAATCTATTCTTAAGTATCTTGATGTCTCGGATTGTAATATGGAAGAGGGCTCTCTACGTTGTGACGCGAATATATCAATAAGGCCCAAAGGCCAGCAAGAGCTTGGCACCAAGGTAGAGTTGAAAAATTTGAATAGTTTTAAAGGTGTAAGAGACGCGCTTATCTACGAGGAGAAACGGCAGGCAAGGATGCTGTTGGATGGTGAGGTTATAGTCCAGCAGACAAGGCTATGGAACGAGCAAAAACAGGCCTCAGAACCTATGCGGACAAAAGAGCAGGCCCATGATTATAGGTATTTTCCTGATCCCGATCTACTGCCATTTACCATTGATAGTGTGTTGGTTGAGGAGATTCGTTTAAGCCTGCCTGAGATGCCTGAAGAGAAGAGAGAGAGGTTTATCAGGGATTGTGGCCTTTCTGAATATGATGCCTCTGTCTTGGTATCGGATAGGGCTATGTCAAGTTTTTTTGAGTCTTGTGTAAAACTATACCCTGAACCCAAGGTGATAGTTAATTGGCTGACAGGTGATATACAGGGATATCTAAACGCGAATAATATTGAATTTAGTAATATGAAGACAACCCCACAGCAGCTTACAGGCATGATAAGGTTGATTGATAATAATACAATAAGCGGTAGGATTGCCAAGGAAGTACTTTTTGATATGCTCGTAACCGGAAATTCAGCTGATGGTATTGTAAAAGAGAAGGGTCTTATTCAGATAAGCGATGAAGGCGTTATTGAACAGCTCGCGGCTGATGTTTTAAATGAAAACCCTAAAGTTGTGGATGACTACATCTCAGGTAAGACCAACGCGCTCGGGTTCCTTGTGGGCCAACTCATGAAAAAGAGCAAAGGAAAAGCGAACCCTCAGCTTGCGAACCAGATTATTAAGAAGAAAATAGAGCAGGCAAGAGAATGATCAAAGGTCTTTTTTTAAAGATAGCGTTTATAGCAATTATCGTTATTAGCCCGGTATCTATTTTCGCGACAGAGGATAAGGGGGATAGTGAATTACCTCGATCTTTTATTACCAAGGAAGATATTTTTTATGAGCTGGGACTCTTTGCCGATGCAGTGACCTTGATAGATGCTGATTATGTAAGGGGCGTAACCGCTAAGGAGATGATATATGGTGCGCTGGATGGCATGCTCCCTTCCCTTGATTCTCATAGCTCTTTTTTGACTCCTGAAGAATATATAGACCTCAAGACTGATACCTTTGGTGAATTTGGCGGTATTGGAATAAAGGTAACATTAAGGGATGATGCCCTTACAGTAGTTAGCCCGCTTGAGGGAACACCTGCCTATAAAGCAGGGATAATCTCAGGTGATAGAATTCTGAAGGTTGATAACAAATCCACAAAAAATTTTAACCTCGATGACGCGTTGAAGGTCCTGCGGGGAATACCGGGGACAAGAGTAAAACTTACTATAATAAGAGAGGATGAGAACAGCTTGCGCGAGTTTACCATAAGGCGCGCTGTTATAAGAATAAGATCAGTAAAATCGGATTTAATGCTTAATGATGATGTAGGCTATATAAGAATAGCGGATTTTCAGAAGCGTACAGGCTCAGATTTTAATAAGGCCCTTAAACGCCTTATTAAAAAAGATATGAAGGCATTGATAATTGACTTGAGGAATAATCCCGGGGGGCTTTTGGACGCGTCTATAATGGTATCGGAGATATTCCTGAAAAAACAAGATATTATAGTATCTATCAGGGGAAGGGGTAAAAAGCAGGATACTATCTTTAAGTCAAATTCTTCAAGGCCTTATACGGATTTTCCCGTCGCGGTATTAATAAATCAGGGTTCCGCAAGCGCTTCAGAGATAGTCGCCGGCGCGCTAAGGGATAATAAGAGGGCCCTTCTTGTAGGTGAAAAGAGTTTTGGAAAAGGTTCTGTACAGACTGTTATTCCTATGAAAGACGGTTCCGCCATACGCTTGACAACGAGTTATTACTATACCCCTTCAGGGGCTATTATACATGAAAAAGGTATCTTTCCGGATATTTTAGTAGAGTGGGATAGCCCCGTTTCGAATCCGGATACAGATAATAAGCCCAAGAGAAAGATTTCAAAGAAGCAAGCGCTTATCAACGACAACCAGATTAAAGAGGCCATTGAGTTACTTGAGGATAAGGCAAGATACACCTTATTATTGGACAATTAAATGCGCAAGAGAATATTGATAGGCCTGTCTGTAATCGTTTTTATACTTCTGGTTTTTTTAGTTTTCCTGTTTTATGTTAATAAAGTTCCGGAAAAAGAGAGCCCCGCAAAGGTAGCTATAGTTCTTGATGATTGGGGCTATAATTTAAAGAATATAGAGATGCTAAACACAGTTGAAATACCACTAACACTAGCGATATTGCCTAATCTGGCATTTTCAGATAATATCGCTTCTGCGGAACACCAATACGCGAATAGAGAGCTTATACTCCATATGCCTATGGAGCCTGAGAACAGTTCTTTGCGGCTTGAACAGGATACTATACTGGATTCAATGGAGAGCGCTAGAATAAGGGTTATTATACAAGCCGCGTTAGAGACAGTGCCATTTGTTGCAGGCCTTTCCAATCATATGGGGTCAAAGGCAACGTGTAACAGAAAAGTTGTTAATGTTGTGATGGAAGAGCTAAGGTTGCGGGATATGTTTTTTTTAGATAGTGTGGCATCCTCAGAGACTATCTGCAGGCAGGTGGCTATGGATTATGGAGTAGCCTTTGTCAAAAGAGATGTCTTTCTTGATAATATCGCGGACAAAGAATATATATCCAGCCAATTTGATAAACTTATAGCCGTAGCGCTGGAGAAGGGTTCAGCCGTAGGTATTGGCCATGATAGGTCTTTGACATTGGAGGTTATTAGGGAGAAGTCGGGCCAGCTTGAAGATAGTAATATTGAATTTGTGTTGATTTCAGAATTGGTTGAGAGGATAGATTCTAATTAATTGAATCAGGATTATGGCATAAGTAACTATGAGAGATTTGATTCAATTATATTAAATATATCTAAGGTTATGGATAAGGAGAGAGAGCATGCTGGTACTTGGTATTGAGACATCTTGCGATGAGACATCTATCGCGATAGCCTCAGGCGAAAGGCAAATATTGTCAAATATAGTTGTCTCCAGCCTCCATCTGCATAAGAGATACGGGGGCATCATACCCGAGATAGCGTGTCGGCATCATACAGAACTTATAAATCTTGTTCTTGCTAAAGCGTTAAAGAAGGCTAAGGTGAGATTGAGTGATATAGACGCTATAAGTGTAACCCAGGGCCCTGGCCTGGTAGGCGCCCTGCTTGTTGGTATATCATTAGCGAAAGCGCTATCTTATAGCCTCAAGATACCTATCATACCGTTAAACCATCTCCACGGCCACATTTACGCGGCTACTCTTCATAATAAAGAAGTAAGGTTTCCATCTATCGGTCTTATTGTTTCAGGCGGGCATACCAGCTTGGTAGATATCAAAGATATCGGAAACCTGAGGCTTCTTGGCCAGACCAGAGATGACGCGTGTGGTGAAGCATTTGATAAAGTGGCAAAGATATTAAGATTGGGATTTCCAGGCGGCCCTGTTATAGAGAAATATGCTGAAAAAGGAGACTGTGAAAAAATAGAGTTTCCGCGTTCATATCTTAGCAAGGATACGTTTGATTTTAGTTTTAGTGGTATAAAGACAGCCGTATTGTATTTCGTAGATAAACTTAGAAAAAAAAGGCAAAAACTGCCTGTCTCGGATATATGCGCGGGTTTTCAGGAAGCGGTCTTTGATATGCTTCTTAACAAGACAAGGGCCTGTTGTAAAAGCAGTAAAGCAAAGAGCTTGTTAATAGGCGGCGGGGTAAGCGCTAATAAAATGTTGCGAAAAAGGCTTGAGGATTTAAGTGATGGTCTGGGCATCGAGGCCCTCTTTCCGCCTGAGGGTATGTCTATGGATAACGCCGCGATGATCGCGTCTTTAGGTTGTTACATGTATAGCAGAAAAAGATTTGGTGATTACTCATTTACAGCTAAACCCAATCTGAATTTTAAATAAAAAAAGGAGATAGATATGCAGGTTAATATAGAAGCTATAAACAAGAGAGTTACACAGGAGAGTGCCTTTATTAAAAATATATTTTCTGGTATTGAAGAAGTTATTGTAGGCCAGAGATATCTTTTAGAGCGGTTATTGGTAGGGCTCATGGCAAATGGGCACGTGCTTATTGAATCTGTTCCAGGGCTTGCTAAAACCTTGAGTGTAAGCGTATTGTCAAAACTTATAAATGCAAAATTTCATAGGCTCCAATTTACCCCTGATCTCTTACCGGCAGATATTATCGGTACGCTTGTTTACAACATGAAAGAAGGTGTATTTGTTACAAAGAAGGGGCCTATATTCGCGAACATGATATTGGCAGATGAGATAAACAGGGCCCCTGCAAAGGTTCAGAGTGCGCTTTTAGAGGCCATGCAGGAGCGGCAGGTAACTATTGGCGAGGAGACCTTTAAGCTTGAAGAGCCATTTCTTGTGTTGGCTACACAGAATCCCATTGAGCAGGAGGGGACATATAGCCTTCCGGAGGCACAGATAGACCGTTTCATGTTGAAGATCAACATAACTTATCCTAATAAGGATGAGGAGCTAAGAATCTTACAGCGCATGGCAGAGACTGACAAAAAGATAGATATAAAGCCTGTTGTGGAGGCATCAGAGATCTTAGCGGCACGACGGGTTGTAAATGAAGTATATATTGATCAGAAGTTACAAAAATATATAGTTGATATTGTCTTTGCGACACGCAAACCTCTTGATTATGGACTTGGTGACATAGCATCCTTTTTACGTTACGGAGCTAGTCCCAGGGCAAGTATAGCGCTTACATTAGCATCGAAGGCATACGCTTTTATTCATGGGCAAGGTTATGTGACTCCCCAGGATATAAAAGACATTGCGCCTGATGTGCTTAGGCACCGTGTTCTCATAAGTTATGAAGCAGAGGCACAATCTAAAACATCGGATGATGTAATAAAGAGATTATTGGAAGAGGTAAAGGTGCCCTAGTCATGCCTGAAAAAGAGATAATCGGACAACTGCCTGATGAGATGGCTGCTAAGATACGCAGAATATCTATTACTACTTCAAGGATAGTTCAGGAGATATTTACAGGTCGATATCATAGCGCGTTCAAAGGCAGAGGCATGGAATTTGATTCTGTTAGAGAGTATCAGCCTGGTGACGAAATTCGTAGTATAGATTGGAATGTTACGGCGAGAACAGGGCGCTTGCAGATCAAAAAGTTTATTGAGGAGAGAGAGCTTTCTGTAATGCTTTTGCTCGATACGTCTTTTTCCTGTCGTTTCGGCTCTAATGCTCAGCTTAAGAGTGACCTGGCAGCCGAGATATGTTCTGTGCTCGCGTTTTCATCAACATACAATGGGGATAAAGTAGGATTATTTTTGTTTACCAATAAGGTTGAAAAGATTATTCCCCCTAAAAAAGGGACAAACCATGTCTTGAGGATAATAAGAGAGGCGCTTGCTTATGAACCTAAGGGGGTAAAAACAGATATACGTGCGCCAATAGATTATCTTAATAAGATTATGCATCAAAAGGCTGTATGTTTTATTATCTCAGATTTTTTGGTTCAGGATTATCAGGATCCTCTTGTTGCGGCAAAGCAGAGGCATGATATTATAGTGATACGTGTCATTGACCCGAGAGAGGTGGATATCCCCAATGCCGGACTCGTTACTCTTGATGACGCGGAAAGCGGAGAGCAGATTGTTGTTGATACTTCAAGCGCTGCTGTAAGGGCGCAGTATCACGAGACATCGCTTAATAGATTAAGATCTCAGGATGAGTTTTTCTCATCTAACGGGATTGATAGTATCGATGTATATACAGATTCCCCGTATATTGATCCCCTGATAGGATTCCTTAAAAAGCGCGCACTAAGACAACGCAGAGGTTTTTGAAAATAAGTTAATGCAAAGGCAAAATCCGCTACAGTATATATCTATAATCTTTTTCCTTATTCTGTTATATACATTTTCTCCTAAATGCATGGCAAATCTCTTTTCAGAGAGCAATATCACCCCTAACATACGAGTTGTATCACGCGTCAATAAGAAGAGTACCAGTATCGGCGAAGAACTGCGCTATGATATATATTTATATATGGATCCTGCTACTGAGATAGAGATACCTACACTTAAAGAGATAGGTAATTTTTTAGTTAAAGATTCCGGGATGACTAGGAGAGAGGATTCTATCAGGGAGGTAGTAAATGTCTGGTATATTCTTGCAATATACGAGACAGGTGATCAGCTTATAGAAGGGGTTGATATAAAATATAAAACAAGGGAAGGTATTTGGCGCAATATTCGATCAGGAAAAATAAAAATATATGTCCAGTCTGTATTTGAAAGATCAAAAATAGAAGCGAACATAAAACCCATAGAGGGGCCAATAAATCTTATGTTCCCATACACATGGCATATTGTAATGTGTTTTATGGCTTTTCCTTTTGGCGTATATCTTATTCATGCTTACATTAAGAAGAGAAGAAAGGTTTTAGCTGATAAGAGAGGTTATCCAGGGCAGAGATTTTTATTGTATAACCAGCTTTGCAAGGATACGCAGGCCTTGAAAAGAAACAGTGATATTTGCGGTGATGATTTTATTAAATACGTGGACCTTACTAAACGGTATCTTGGTTCAGTTGTTGAGGCCGGTAATTATGAATTTACTACAGAGGAATTTTTGAATATAGTAAAGGTCCATAAGGATGTATCAAGCAAATACGGTGAAGGCCTAAGTTTTTTACTAAGAGTTTCCGATATGGCAAAGTTTGCAAACTATCAACCGACTCCTGCACAACTAAGAAAAGCAGTCTCTTTTGTAGGCAACCTTATTCGCGACTTAACTCCTTAAGGGGGTAGAGATTTTGAATATCAGTTTTTACAATCCATGGTTTCTTTTTTTGATTCCCGGTATCTTTATAGCAGGTTTTTTTATAAAGAATATTAAAAGGCTGGCGGGATTACGTTTTTCATCCATAAGCCTTTTTTCGGAGCGTGGCTTTTCTTTTCGCAGTCATGCGAGGCTAAATCTTGTTTATTTAAGGTGTATAGCTTTAAGTCTTCTAGTTATTGCGCTCGCGAGGCCCCAGTCACCTATAGAAGATACTATAAAAAGGTCTGAGGGCATAGATATTATATTGGCTATAGATGTGTCCACAAGTATGCTTGCCGAAGATTTTACGATCGGCAAAAACAAGCGCAATAGGCTTTATGCTGTCAAGGAGGTTATCCCGGATTTTATTAGAAAACGCAAGGATGACAGGATTGCGATGATTGTATTTGCAACAAGACCTTTCATAGCAAGCCCTTTAACGCTTAACCATGATTGGCTTCTTAAGCGCTTTGAAAAACTGGAGGCCGGTACTTTGGGCAACAGGACAGCTATTGGTTCTGCCATAGCCTCTTCTCTAAATAGATTGAAGAAATCTAAGGCAAAGAGCAAGATAATAATACTGCTGACAGATGGCAGGAATAATGCCGGTGAGATAACGCCAGAGACCGCGGCAGATATCGCAGAGGCGCTAAATGTAAAGATATACACAATAGGAGCCGGAACATTCGGATCCGCCCCTTATCCCGTACTGGATGAATCAGGCAACTTAATAGGATATGATTCAGTAAAGATAGATATAGATGAGCCCTTGCTGAGAAAGATAGCGCAAAAAACAAAGGGAAGATATTTTAGGGTTACAGATACCGCTTCGCTAAAGAAAGTTTATAAAGAGATAGATAGTATGGAAAGATTTAGCATGCAAGACAGCGCTTATGATGAATACAATGAACTCTTCGCAGGGTTTTTATTGGCAGGGCTTATTTTTTTATTGCTTGAGATCTTACTGTCTAACACTATTCTAAGAAGGATACCTTGACCATGAGGTTCGAAAGCCCACTTATTGTTATATATGTCTTCTGGTCTATACCAGTTATAATATTTTTCTGGATATTTTTTATAAATAGAAAGAGAGCTTCTATGAGCTCTTTTGTCAGCTCGTCCCTCTGGCATGAGATGGCTTCTTCATTTAGTATCCGCAGAGAATATGTAAAGATTGCGCTTTTAAGCCTATCTCTCCTACTGCTTCTTGGAGCGCTTGCCAGGCCACAGATAGGTTTTCAATGGAAAGAGGTCAAGCGTAAAGGCCTGGACATTATATTTGCTATTGATACTTCAAAAAGCATGCTTGCACAAGATATAAGCCCGAACAGATTAGAGCGCACAAAAATGGCAGTAGAATACATGCTTAAACAGCTTAAGGGCGACAGGATAGGCCTAATAGTGTTTTCCGGCGAAGCTTTTTTGCAGTGTCCGTTGACCTTAGATTATGAAGGCTTTAGAGTCTCTCTTTCAGATATAGATACAGATTATATCTCAAGAGGCGGGACTTCAATATCAGAAGCCATAATGGAGGCTGTAAGATCTTATGAATCAGGGCAGAGAAAATATAAGGTTTTAATCCTTATAAGTGATGGTGAAGACCTTGAGGGAGACGCCTTAAAAGCTGCTCATATCGCAAAAGAAGAAAAAATAAAAATCTTTTGTATTGGAGTTGGCTCAAAGGGCGGTTCATTGCTTTCGGTAAGTGACGTCAATGGAAACACAACGCATATAGAAGATCGAAACGGACAAAAGGTAATATCCCGCTTGAATGAAAAGATTCTTAAGAGAATAGCGTTTATTACAGGTGGGGCATATATACATAGCTCAGGAATCGATTTTGGCTTAAACACAATTTATCAAGATAAGATATCCATTATGGATAAAAGAGATATTAAGGGTAAGATGCATAAACAATATAATGAAAAATTCCAGATTCCACTATTACTTGCAGCTATTTTGCTCATGTTGGAGTCGTACATCAGTAATCGGAGATTATAGTATGCGATTAGGGCTTGTTGTTGCAGTTGTAGTCTTTTTAACTTATACTTCTATTGCCCAGGCGAGGGAAGCGGCAAAGGATACAGCTCAGGAAGCAAGTGCCTTTTACAACCTCAAGAGACTGGATAAGGCTATTGAAAAATACGATATAGCGCTTTCTGATGCGTCAGACCCAAGGCTTATTAGCACGATATATTTTAACAAGGGTGTTGCCTTATATAAAATGAAAGAGTACAGCAAGGCAATAGACGCTTTCACAAAAGCTCTCGCAACAGACAAAAAAAGATTAGAGGCGAAGGCAAGTTACAATTTAGGCAATGCAAAGTACAGGCTATGTGAGTATTTTGTAGAAACTAATATTGGCAAGGCCATCGAACTGTGTTCTCAGGCGCTGGATTATTATCAATTTTCTATTGAGTCTGGCACTAGGTTATCTAATGCTGTGTATAACTATGAGTACGTCAGGAAGCAGCTTGATTATTTTTTGATTAAGAAGGATTTGGAAGAGAAGAAAAAAGAGAGCCAGAGATATCCCCGTAACAGCAAGATAGCGAAAGAGGGGCCACCCCAAGGCCAAAGGTCACAAGGAACAAGTCATAAGGAACAAGAAAGAGAACAACAACAAGATAAAAAACAACAGGG